>JBASYJ010000048.1:0-3062 GCA_049277435.1 Prolixibacteraceae bacterium | reverse complement strand
AAGGATAGTAATTTTTCTTTTCCTTGGTTTTTATTTCTGCGGAAACAATAATCTGGTATTTTTCAGTAATACCAATTAAACCTTTGTCATAAGCCCGATCGTAAAGAGCTGAAAGACAAATTCCATTTTCAGGATTGAGCCGTTCTTCTTCGTTTTGTGACCAAGGAACTATATGGCTTGCAATCAATAAATCAGGAATATCTATTCCAGTTATTGCACATTTACCAGAATAATTGGCAAGCACAATTTGCCGGAATACATTTTGATTAACCCTGATTTTAACTTCTCTGACTTTGGTTTCACCTTTCAAATTTTCCGTTCCCGACAATATTTCAGCGAATTTAGATTCGATGGTCTGTTTTTCGAGATCAGCTAAAATTCGTTCGCTTTCGAAAAGTAGGTCTTCTTTGTTATGGATGAACTCATCCCAGATAGGTTCTACTTGCCTAATCCCGCCTGTTAATCCTTTGATTCCTCTTTGTTGATGATAGGGATCAACACTAGCGAAATTGCTTAACCGCATTGCTATTGAGTTTGGCGTTCGATCTAAAATGCTTGCCAAATGAATGATTTCTGGATTTCCATGATGAAGTTTTCCAAACGGGAGTTTCAAGTAAAGGCTGAATGCAAGAATTAGTTCTTCTCTGGCCCAAAGTCGTCGTTCCATGATGATTAATTAGGATTCCCTAAATATCATGATTTTATTTGAATTATTTACCATAATTCATTCTCATGCTGCTTACTCCGTATTTCCTTGCTGTGCACGTCTGTCATGGAGTAAAGTTTGTGGTGTTGTTTAATCAGCGATATCGTAAACCAGCAATACACTTCCATGCCTGATCAGCAACATTTTGTTATAAATGGATGGGTGCGCCCAGTGTGGTCCTTCGCCATCTTTTACTTTAAATGTACTGATTGTTTTCAGGTCGATGGTATCGGGTTTAACCAAGGCAACGTTTCCACCTTTTTCCTCATAAAAGTATAATAAGCCATCGGCCGAAATAACAGATCCTTTGGTAAACCATGATTTCTCCCAGTTGGTTTTTCCGGTTTCCCAATCAACCGATGCCCAGTTTCCCCGGGTATTATCGAGCATCGTTGAGCCATAAATTGCCCCATCAAGAAGCACTAAGCCACCATGATGCGTATCGAGGACCTCGTTTTTCCATTTCAGGGAAATCGATTTTCCATCGTCGGCCATATGAAAAAGCATGGCAGGCTGTTCGTTGCCATACGTAATAAAGATGTCTCCCTGGTAGAAAAGAGGCGTGTTTGCCGCTTCGCCTTTCCCCTTTTCGGTATGGTACTGAATCGTGTTGTAAGTCCAAAGGATATTTCCGTTAGCTGCATCGATCCCGATCAGATCGTCGGAAGTTTGTACCAGCACGATTTTCATTCCGGCCCATTCGACCAACGATGATGAAGCATATGATTTACTGCCTCCCGTACTTTTGCTTTTCCAAAGTAATTCACCTGTTTTTTTGTGATAGGCTACAAGGGTTGTCTGATCGCCACCGGTAGTATATAAAACAGCCTCGTCGGTTAAAAGTACCGACTCCACATTTCCCCAGTACATATTTTTACCCTCGAAATCTTTTAGCGGCTCTTTTCTCCAGATTAATTCTCCCGCGTTAGTACTCAGGCAAACCAGGTCGCCCATTCCACCAATCAGGTAAATCCGGTCATTTTCGATGGTTGGCGTTCCCCTTGATTCCGGATATGTTCTTATCCATGCATGACTGTATGTTTTTTCCCAAAGCAACTGCCCCTCCATATCGCAGGCCGAAATAACATCCAGCGTATCGGATTTTAGACCGGTAATATAAATTACATTTTTATACACTACGGGCTGTGACAATCCTTTCCCGATGTTTTCGATTTTTAATTTTAAAGCCGGTCCTTCGGCAGGCCATTTTTTCAACAGCCCCGTTTCAGGATAAATACCATTGCGGGCAGGGCCGCGCCACTGCGAAATTTCATTGTCCGGACTCAATAGCAATACCACGAATGTGGTTAAAAGAAGCAGGAATAGTTTCATGGTAAAAAAACGTTTTGGTTCAGTTGGTTTTAGTTTTATAAAGAAATAAAAAAAACAGGATATCGGTTAGGTTTCCTGTATTTTACTTTGATCCGGCTCATGTTGTAACCCGGTATTTCTTTGCTGTGCACATCGTCGCCCTGAAAGGGCAGAATAGCAATAGCCCGGGGTCCCGATGTAATCGGGAAGGGAGGAACGATCAGAAACGTCGCCCCAGGTATATGACGAACGACGAAATCCGTCCGGGAAAAGAAATGTTCCTTGCTAAGCTTTATCGCGCGGACGATTCTCTTACTCGCTCTCCAACCCGGGGCGACACTCCTTCGTCGTTTGCCCCGGGCTAATATCTTCTGCCCTTTCAGAACGTTTTCATTTTCGCTAATTTTCATTTCATTTTCGAAAAGATATGTATAAAGAGTTGCCCAAAAGAAAGAGGCTTAGGTAGTCACCGATACAAAACATTCGCTTTTTAAAGTATTCATTCGTCTGGCTATTGCGCTCAAAAAGTCCCCCGTTTGGGGGATTTAAGGGGCCGCGCTGTATCTGACTCCGTATTTCCTTGCTGTGCACGTCGGTCATAAAAAAGTGATATACTGTTGCATGGATCATTAACTTTGCAATCAAACGATAAGCAGTTTGCAATAGTAGGGACAGGACATGTCCTTTTGAATATAGAATCCTTTAAAATTGGAAGAGGTCAGGACATGTCCTGACCGTACTATGATCTTATGGAAGGCTTTCTGAATTATCTACCCCGTCCCGAGCCCCTGCCTTGTCCGGCAGGCAGGCTTCCCCAATAAAGGAAGGGAGACAGGCATTCCGAAATATGGAAAATTCCTTCTTTTATGAACTGATTTTCTAATCTTCGGAATCAAAAGTTTCCGCTTTGGAAAACAGTTATTCGATGAGCTTACCGTTTACTACCACATTTTTCAGACTGATGCCATCGATGAGCGCCTGGTTTAACTCACCTTTTTCGGCGGTGATGTTCAGGTTTTCAAACGTGAAGTTTTTCAGGCTGTCG
>JBASYJ010000047.1:0-13908 GCA_049277435.1 Prolixibacteraceae bacterium | reverse complement strand
AGAAAGAAATTGATCAATGCACGTTGCAGGCGTGCGCCTTTTCCTTTGTACACCGGAAAACCCGCGCCGGTAATTTTAACTCCCAATTCGAAATCGATGATGTCGTATTTTTTCGCCAGATCCCAGTGCGGAACACTGTTTTCAGGCAAAACCGGAATTTCGCCCTGACTTTTTACCGTAAGGTTATCTTCCGGAGTGCGACCTTCAGGAACAATTTCAGCAGGAAGGTTTGGCAGCAAAACCTGCAAATTGAAAACATCTTTGTCGGCCTGGGCAAAATCTTCGTCGAGTTGTTTAATGGTATCTTTAAGTTCGGTGGTTCGGTTTTTGGCAGCTTCGGCTTCATCTTTTTTGCCATCGCGCATCAGCAATCCAATTTCCTTCGATATTTTATTCATTTCGGCTTTGCACTGGTCGGCGCTGGCCTGAATCTCATTTTTTTTTCCTGATAATTCAGCAATCTGCTGAACGATAGTTGTGGCATCAAAATATTTCTTTTTCAGTCTGGCAATAACCAGTTCCTGATTTTCCTGTATAAATTTCAGATTAAGCATTTACGATATATGTTATTTTTTGAACGACAAATTTAAAACAAAAAAATCTCCTGCCTTCGGAAAAGCAGGAGATTATTCAACAAAATATCTTTAGGGTTCTAGTTTGCTTCTACAGCAACTACCGGTTCAACGGAAACAAATGATTTGCCTTCTCTTCTTTTCTTGAAGACAACAGTTCCGTCCACCAAAGCAAACAAGGTATGATCTTTTCCCATACCAACGTTTAATCCCGGGTGGTGCACAGTACCTCTCTGGCGAATGATGATGTTACCCGCTGTTGCAGCCTGACCACCATAAATTTTTACACCAAGTCGTTTACTTTCTGATTCGCGTCCGTTTCTTGAACTACCCGCGCCTTTCTTATGAGCCATGGTAAATTTTTTTTAAGGTTATCCTATTACTTCTTCAATTTGAATTTTGGTCAGGTATTGACGGTGACCATTCATTTTCTGGTAACCTTTTCTTCTTTTTTTCTTGAAGACCAATACTTTATCTCCTTTAACGTGCTCTACCACTGTTGCAGTAACACTGGCACCATCCACTACAGGAGTTCCAACTTTCACAGCACCTTCGTTGTCAACTAAAAGAACTTTGTTAAAAACAATAGTTTCGCCTTCAGCATTTTCCAAACGGTGTACATAAACTTTCCGGCCTTTCTCAACTTTCATTTGCTGACCGGCAATTTCTACGATTGCGTACATTTTCAATGTATTTAAAATTTGTTCCGGAAGGCGGGAATCAGAAAGATTACCACTTATAGAGCCCACTCGAAAACTTTCGGACTGCAAAAGTAAACTTTTTAAAATGATCACCAAAGGGTTACATGCATTTTTCTCAAATATTTTTCATTCGGAAGATTCTTTTCCTTTCAGAATATATCTAAAACTGAGAAAACAAAACCCAAAGGTTATTAACCAAACTTCCCTGAAGAATGCAAAACAATTGTTATATTTGTTACCCAATGTTTATGCTACGAATAGAATAAATGCAGAGAATAAAGCTTAATATATTAGGACTATCTGTTAGCCAGTCACAATCAGGCGCTTATGCTCTGGTACTGGCGGAAGAAAATGGAGACCGCAGAATACCGATCATTATCGGACCTGTTGAAGCACAATCGATAGCCATTCAGCTTGAAGGTTTAAAACCACCCCGGCCACTGACTCACGATTTATTCAAACAAATGGCTGATGCTTTCGGAATTGAAATCTCTGATGTTTTTATTTATAAACTGGAAGAAGGTATCTTCTTTTCGGAACTAATTTGCAGCAAAGACGACAAACAGTTCATCATCGATTCGCGGACTTCTGATGCAGTGGCACTTTCGCTTCGCTTTGGCTGCCCGATATACACCACTGCAGAAATTCTGGAGCGGGCAGGTATAGTCATCGAATTCGAAAATGAGAACAGCCTCGAAGAAAGGCAACCCATCACCGAAGATTCATTAAGCGGAAAACACAAATACGAAAAGTACACATCTGCAGAACTGACCCAAATGCTGAATAATGCAATTGCCGCGGAAGACTACGAAAAAGCATCTGCCATCCGCGACGAAATGAACCGGAGAAAAAAAGAATAATTCTTCTGTTTCTAAAATAAACACACAACTCTTCTTTCAGAATAAAAAATTAAGATCCCCAGACTGAGCACAAATAACATTGGCATTCGGATCTTTTTGTTCACAATTCGGAAAGTGCATTCTTTCCATTGCTCGTTTTTATTAGTTTTATCCCCGTCAAAAAAACACCTTCATTTCACTAAAGATCAAAATTATGGGGATCAAGAATCGGCTTATCGTGATGAGTTTTCTTCAATTTTTCATTTGGGGATCATGGTTAATATCTCTTGGAGGATATTTGGGCAGAAGCCTGAATTTTGAAGGCGGACAAATTGGCTCAATCTTCGCGACCCTGGGTATTGCGTCTCTCATCATGCCGGGCATCATCGGTATTATTGCAGACAAGTGGATCAATGCAGAACGACTTTTAGGCATTTGTCATCTTTTGGGTTCTGCGGCACTTTTTTATGCTTCAACAGTCACCGACTACGATCATGTATATTGGGCCATGCTGGTAAACTTATTCTTATATATGCCAACCATTTCGTTAAACTACACCGTAGCCTACAACGCATTGGAGAAACACAACTACGACATCATTAAAGTATTTCCACCCATCCGCACCTTTGGAACCATTGGATTTATTGTTGCGATGTGGGTGGTCGACCTTTCAGGTTTTAAAAATTCCAATGCTCAACTTTATGTGGGTTCCATCGCCTCTTTGGTAATGGCCATGTATTCATTCACTTTACCTCAATGTCCTCCTGCAAAAAGTGAACGCAAATCTTTGCTTTCTGCATTTGGTCTTGATGCACTTGTGTTGTTCAAATCAAAAAAGATGGTCGTCTTTTTCGTGTTTTCGATGCTTTTAGGGGCTGCATTACAAATTACAAATTCATACGGTGACCTGTTTATCGGAAGTTTTAAAGATATTCCTGAATTTGCAGACTCTTTTGGAGTGAAACATTCGGTCATTCTGCTATCGATATCGCAAATGTCGGAAACATTGTTTATCCTGACCATTCCTTTTTTCCTTCGCAGATTTGGCATCAAACAAGTTATGCTGCTGAGCATGCTGGCCTGGGTACTACGTTTCGGATTATTCGGAATAGGTAATCCTGGAAGTGGATTACCACTGCTGGTTATGTCGATGATTGTTTATGGCATGGCATTCGATTTTTTCAATATTTCCGGTTCGTTGTTTGTCGAAACCGAAGCGAAGCCCGAAATACGTGCCAGCGCACAAGGATTATTTATGATGCTTACCAATGGGTTGGGAGCCATGTTCGGTGGATATGCAAGTGGTGCTGTAGTCGATTACTATTCGGTATATGGAGAAGGAGGGAAACTTATCAGCCGCTCATGGCCAACTATCTGGTATGTATTTGCAGGTTATGCCCTGGCACTTGCCATCATTTTCCCGTTTGTTTTCAAATATAAACACAAAGCCAAAACAACTCTTTCGCAGGCTGGATCAGCATAGGTTACCAGATAAATCATCAAAAAAGATAATTTCAAAACACTTCTGCCGGAACAAATTTTCTGGCAGAAGACATTTCATTTGGCATATTCACCGAAAACTTTTTACCTTGCTGCCCGTTAATAAAACATACAAAATTTTCGCTCAAAATGAAGCAATACATTGATTTACTGAACCATGTAATTTCAAACGGAACTAAAAAAAGCGATCGCACCGGAACCGGAACGATCAGTGTTTTTGGTTACCAGTCGCGTTTCGATTTATCTGAAGGATTTCCGGTACTGACCACTAAAAAATTACATCTGAAGTCGATCATTCATGAATTGCTTTGGTTCCTGACCGGTGACACCAATGTGAAATATCTTCAGGAAAACGGAGTGCGGATCTGGAATGAATGGGCTGACGAAAATGGAGAACTGGGACCTGTTTACGGTTACCAGTGGCGCTCGTGGCCAACTCCGGACGGAAGGCACATCGATCAGATTTCGCAGGTAGTGGAGAGTCTGAAAAACAATCCTGATTCACGCCGCCACCTGGTCAGCGCCTGGAATGTCGGCCAGATCGATCAGATGAAACTTCCCCCATGCCATTTGCTGGTTCAGTTTTATGTTGCCGATGGAAAACTATCCTGTCAGCTTTATCAGCGCAGTGCCGATATTTTTCTGGGCGTTCCGTTTAATATTGCTTCTTATGCACTTTTAACCCTGATGATGGCGCAGGTTTGCGGATTGCAGCCCGGTGATTTTGTTCACACCTTAGGCGATGCGCACATTTATTTGAATCACATGGAACAGGTCAATCTCCAAATTTCCAGAGAACCGTTCCCTCTTCCTCAGATGAAAATCAATCCGGAAGTAAAAAGCATTTTCGATTTTAAATACGAAGATTTTGAATTAATTGGCTATCAGGCTCACCCGCACATTCCGGGAAAAGTGGCTGTTTAATAACCGTTCCCGAATAGAATTCTAGAGCAGATCAAGAAAAAATATGATACAGAAAAATATCTCCATCATTGTAGCGATTGCACAAAACTTCGCAATTGGTAAAAACAACGATCTTTTGTTTCACCTTCCAAACGACCTGAAACGGTTTAAACAGATCACTACGGGGCATCCGGTAATTATGGGACGAAACACGCTGCTTTCACTTCCGAAAGGGGCACTCCCGAACCGGAGAAACATTGTGATTACTGATAATCCTGAAGAAAAATTTGAGCGTTGCGAAATGGTTTTTTCAATCAACGAAGCAGTTGAATCAGTCAGAGACGAGGTGGAAGCATTTATTATTGGTGGCGGGATGATTTACCGCCAGTTTTATCCGATAGCCGGCAAACTATACCTGACCCTGGTCCACCGCGACTATGATGCCGATGTGTATTTTCCTGAAATAGATTATTCGGAGTGGGAAGAAACATTTCGTGAAGATCATACAGATGAAAAGAACGACTTCAATTATTCGTACCTGAATTTAAAACGGAAATAAAAAAATCTCTCATCTTTAACGGATGAGAGATTTTTTTATTTCTGATTTTGTATCTGTAAATCTGTATTTTACAACAACTTTCCGATGTTATCGAACCGCTGATGATAATCCTCCATGGAGCATTTAATTACTTCAAGTGCTTCTGCCACACCATAAGTATGTGTTATTTCGGTATTGCTTGTTTTTCCCGGCATGTCCTTATAGGTTAGAAAATAATGCTTTAGCCTTTCAACCACAATATCCGGAAGATCATTTAAATCCTTGTAACTGCTGTACACCACATCATTGGTCAGTACGGCGATAATTTTATCATCAGCTTCATTACCGTCAATCATCCGGAAACCACCTATAGGACGGGCATCAACCAGGATATCGCCATGAGAAATGACTTTCTCGGTTAAAACACAGATATCAATCGGGTCGCCATCTCCCTTGATGTTCTTCTTGCCGGTTTTTTCCATGCAGTAATTACCAACCTGTTCGCCACAGAAAGTCTGGGGAATGAAACCATAAAGCGCCGGAACCACATTCGAATATTTTTGTGGCCGGTCGAGTTTCAGAAATCCACTTTCCTTGTCGATTTCATATTTCACGGTGTCAGTAGGAACAACTTCAATGAATGCAACCACATTTTCAGGAGCTTCTTTACCGATAAAAATTCCATGCCAGGGATGCGATTTATAACGAAGCCCCATCAGGCGTCCAATTGGATCAGATAATCTGTCAGCCATACTGTTTTTTTTTAGTTTTGTTTTATAGAACCTCTAAGCCTTCAAAAAGTTTATCTTTTTCATACGAATAAACGATCCTATTTCAAAGTAAATTGAAAAAGGAGAAATATTCTGATTTTGCAAATTATAAAAATATAAAAATTGAGGATTACTCCTTTTCAGGATATTTTTTGACATAAGACAAATTGGTTGAAACGAAAATTATATAAATCGAAATCCAGTCATTTTAGATCATTCCTCCGGAAATTAGTTGGAAAATCAGTTTTTGAATGAACTTTTTTTGACATATTTGCAATCGAACGAAAATTCATGCAGCATTCGTTTTGCTGTAACAATCTGACTGATTGAATCGTTTACCAAATTGTTAAACCATCTTAAATTTAAGTTCTCATTCCAAAATACCTTTTATCTTTGCAATCGTGTAAAAAAAACAGTAATCTATAAAAATACAATTTATGAAAGTAACAGTTGTTGGTGCCGGAAATGTTGGAGCTACCTGTGCGCAGATCGTAGCCGAAAAAAACATTGTAAGCGAAGTAGTTTTACTAGACATTAAAGAAGGTTTGGCCGAAGGTAAATCATTGGATTTATGGCAAACTGCTCCGATTAATTATTATGATACCCGTACTGTAGGTGCAACCAACGACTATTCAAAGTCAGCAGGTTCCGACGTGGTCGTAATTACATCAGGAGTACCACGGAAACCTGGCATGAGCCGCGACGATTTGATTTCGATCAATGCCGGTATCGTAAAAAGTGTAACCGAAAACGTGATTAAATATTCACCGGATGCAATCATCATCGTAGTTTCGAATCCACTTGACGTAATGACTTACGTTGCTTATGCTGTTTCGAAAACAACCAAAAATAAAGTATTGGGTATGGCCGGTATTCTGGATACCGCCCGTTACCGCGCTTTCCTTGCTGAAGCACTTGACATTTCTCCACGCGACATACAGGCTTTACTGATGGGCGGACATGGTGATACCATGGTGCCACTTCCACGTTACACTACTGTTGCCGGTATTCCTGTAACCGAATTATTGGACAAGGACACGTTGGATAAAATTATCGACCGTACCAAAAAAGGTGGCGGCGAATTGGTTAACCTGATGGGGACATCGGCCTGGTATGCTCCGGGTTCAGCTGCTGCCCAGATGGTTGAAGCAATTGTGATGGATCAGAAACGCATTTTCCCATGTTGTGTTAAACTGGAAGGCGAGTTCGGATTAAACGACGTTTTCGTTGGTGTACCGGTAAAACTGGGCAAAAACGGTGCTGAAAAAATCATCGACATTAAATTAACTGCTGACGAACAGGCTTTATTGGTTCAATCTGCTGCTGCGGTTAAAGAAATCATGGATGTCGTAGACGGAATGAATATACTCTGATTTTCGATTTCGGAATTTAAACAATAAAATATCTATATTTGGAGCTCCTGCAAATTGCAGGAGCTTTTTTTATACAGAACGGTAGTGAAAGATCGAAGATTGAATAAATATGGATTTCCGTTATTGTTTCCCGAAAAGCAGGAAAAACGTCAACCTGAAGTGATATCTATGATTGAAATCCCTTTACACATTGTTGAACTGGAAAAAGAGAACTACCACATTCTGATTGAAGGAAAACTCATTGATGACAGTTCTTCATTTTGGATTATTGATACCGGAGCATCCAAAACGGTACTCGATGCTAATCTGAGTTCTTATTATGAAATTCTGGAAGCTGATAATGCGGATGACTACCAAAGCGCCGGAATTAACCAGGGAATGCTCGAAACTTCGGTAGGAATATTATCCTATCTCCGTTTTGGCGAACTCGAAATCATCGACCAAAAGATTGCCCTGATAGATCTGAAACATGTAAATGACATCTATTCCAAATATACTTCGTACCAGATAGCCGGTCTTTTGGGGGGTGATATTCTTATGCAATATCAGTGTGCAATCGATTATTCGAAACAAACAATCCGGTTTCAGGAAATACAGTGTGCCTGACAACAGAAAATTGAACAGCGATCATTTCAAAATTTTAAATATATTTGCCCGCTGAAATAAAAATCTATGGATTTCAAGAAATACATCTCCAAACATTTTATCCTGCGCTTTTGCCTGATGCTCGCATTGGTCGGGGCTGCTGCAGTGTTTGACATGTACCATTCTGCAAACCAGAAAATCGCTGATAACATTCGAAAGATTCCAGTTCAGGATTCTACCGAAAGCGGCAAAACTTTTTACTGCAATCAAATCCCAACATTCAACTTAAAAACTTCAACGACAGAACTTTCAGTTCGTTTCCGTTTTGCCTTCACCCAGGATAAATTTCTTCAGAAACATTATAATTTAAGAACATTCCAGCTTTTGAAAGCAGAAACTTTAAATTCAAGCTTTCCGGTTGTCTGTTCGTTTCATTCACTGCCGTTTAACCGGGAACTCTACCAAAGTCCCGACGACACCCCTCCGCTCGTTTAATCTCAGAAAATTTTCTTGCTGAAAAAATTGCCTGTATTTCAGATTCAGGTACAAATCCGGATGTAAAAACATTTACTTCCTGAAAATTAAATCAATCAAAACAATTAATAATAAACATTCTAAATTTTCCAAAATGCAAAACAAAGGTTCAATTCGGCTTTTTGCGATCCTGCTTGGTTTAATTTGTGTTTATCAGCTGATGTTTACTTTCAAAGCAAGCACAGTTGAAAAAAACGCAAAGGAATTCGCAAAAGGTGACAAACACAAAGAACAGGCATACCTCGATTCGATGTCGAGCGAAGTGGTTTACAACCTGCTTGGAATTCGTAAATACACCTTCAAAGAGGTAAAAGAACTGGAGTTGGGACTAGGTCTTGACTTAAAAGGTGGAATGAACGTTACCCTTGAAGTATCAGTGGTTGATCTGATCAAATCATTGTCAAACTTCAGTAAAGATTCAACCTTTACGGCAGCAATGAAACTGGCTGTTGAAAAACAAAAAGACAGTCAGGACGATTTTGTGACTCTTTTCGGAAAGTCATTTGCAGAGGTTGCTCCAAACGGTAAACTTGCCTCAATTTTCAACACGCTTGAACTGAAAGACCGGGTAAAATACAACTCGACCAATGCTGAAGTACTGGACGTGATCCGCAAGGAAACAAAAGTTGCCATCGACAACTCGTTCAACATCATCCGTACCAGGATCGACCGTTTCGGTGTTGCCCAGCCAAACATTCAGCCATTGCAGACTGCAGGCCGTATTTTGGTTGAACTTCCAGGTATCGATGATCCAAAACGTGTACGTAAACTCCTTCAGGGAACTGCAAACCTTGAATTCTGGGAAACTTACGACAACAGCGAAGTATATCCATATCTTGCACAGGCAAACCAGAAACTGGTTGAGATCCTGGCTTTATCTACCACTGAATCAACTGTAGCTGACACTACTGCTGCAGCCGCTTCAACCGGTAGCGAAAACAGCCTGCTCAAAGAAATGGAAGCAAAAACTGCCACCGATTCCTTGTCGTCTGATCAGAATGCTGCAAGAAAACAATATCCTTTATTTTCAATTTTATCACCAAGCGTTACTCCACAAGGTCAATTCTACCCAGGAGCTGCTGTTGGTACCGCACTTTTCAAAGATACTGCCACTATAAATACTTACCTGAAAATGGATCAGGTAAGAGCATTGATGCCACGTAACCTTGAATTCAAATGGACTGCAAAAGCCATTGATAAAGAGGAAAAATTCTACCGTTTAATCGCGATTAAAGTAACCAGCCGTGATGGACGTGCTCCACTTGAAGGAGACGTAATCACCGACGCCCGTCAGGATTATTCGGATATGGGAAGTTCTCCTGAAGTGAGCATGACCATGAACAGCGAAGGTGCCAAAGTATGGGCCCGTTTAACCAAAGACAATGTTGGCAAATCAATTGCCATCGTACTGGATGGTTATGTTCGTTCTTATCCAAACGTTAACGGCGAAATCACCGGAGGACGTTCTTCAATCACCGGAATGGAAAGTGTTGAAGAAGCAAAGGATTTGGCAAACATTCTGAAATCAGGTAAAATGCCTGCCCCGGCAATCATCATTGCTGAAGATGTGGTTGGACCTTCATTGGGCCGTGAAGCCATCAACAGCGGTATGTGGTCATTCGCGATCGCATTCCTTTTAGTGCTGGGTTATATGTTATTCTTCTACAGTAAAGGTGCCGGATTGACTGCAAATATCGCACTGATCGTGAACGTATTCTTCCTGGTAGGAGTTCTGGCTTCAATCGGAGCAGTATTAACCTTGCCTGGTATTGCCGGTATCGTGTTAACCCTGGGTATGGCGGTCGATGCCAACGTGTTGATCTATGAGCGTATTCAGGAAGAAAGAATGGGAGGAAAAAGCCTTAGAATGGCTGTTACTGATGGTTATAAAGCAGCATATTCTGCCATTATCGACGGACAGGTAACTACCCTTTTGGTTGGTATTGTACTTTATTTATTCGGTTCAGGCCCGATTAAAGGTTTTGCCACAACCCTGATTATTGGTATCCTGACCTCAATGTTCACTGCAATCTTTATTTCAAGATTAATTTTCGAACGCAAGTTAGGACAGAATAAAGACATTACTTTTACTGCCAAAATTACTACAAACTGGTTGCGCGATACCAAAATCACCTTCCTGGCAAAACGCAAATTATTTTATATTATTTCAGGTTCGTTAATCGTAATTTCCCTTATTTCTTTCGTAACCCGTGGATTCCATGCAGGGATTGATTTCAAAGGAGGCCGTACCTATGTGGTACGTTTCGACGAAAACGTAAAAGTGGCCGAAGTACAAAGCGCTCTTGCCGGTGCCTTCGACAACAATGCCCCTGAAGTAAAATCATTCGGTAATGCCAATCAGGTTCGTATCACCACTTCATTCAAAATTGCTGACTTAAGCGAAAACGTTGACAATGAAGTTGAAGAACGGATGTACAATGGTCTGAAAAAAGCAGGTTACCTTGGAGATATCTCGATAGATACATTCATTAAACTGCACCGCATGAGTTCTCAGAAAGTTGGACCAACCATTTCTGATGACATCAAAAAAGACGCATTCATCTCGATCTTCTTCGCTTTGGTTATCATCTTCCTGTACATTCTGGTTCGTTTCCGAAACTGGCAGTATGGTCTTGGTGGTATCATCGCTCTTGCTCACGATACAATCATTACGCTGGGTGTATTTTCATTATTCTACGGAATCCTTCCTTTCTCACTCGAAATTGACCAGGCATTCATTGCTGCAATTCTGACCGTGATTGGATATTCGATCAACGATACCGTTATCGTATATGACCGTGTCCGCGAATACATTCACCTGTATCCAAAACGCAACCTGGAAGATAACATCGACCACGCCATGAACTCAACCCTGCGCCGTACATTCAGTACTTCGTTAAGTACATTGGTGGTATTGCTCGCGATCTTCCTCTTCGGCGGAACATCAATCCAGGGTTTCACTTTTGCTCTGTTGGTAGGTATCGGTATCGGTACTTATTCTTCGGTATTTGTTGCAACTCCGATTGTGTTTGATACCATCCGGAAGGTAAAAAAAGCAGAAAAAAAATAAGCTGAGCTTTATAAATTACAAAACAGGGATTCCTTCAATACGAACGGTATCCCTGTTTTTTTGCCGGTTACCCTAATATTCTGAATCTTCTTTCATCTCAGCACTGAATCTTCACAAATAAAATCTCAAACGAATCATTCTTCTACATCTTTTGCCGATGTAGAAAACAAGTTTGTATATTTGCTAAAATTTTAGACACACACGATATAATTCTAGTTCTATGGGCGGTAGTGAGATCATACTTATCATTTTTGTTGCTTTGTTGTTTTTTGGTTCGAAAGCGATTCCGGATGTTGCGAAAACACTGGGGAAAGCCATGCGTGAATTTCAAAAAGCGACCAATGAAATTAAACGTGAAATCAACGAAAGTTCAGGTGGATTGGATACCGACCTGCGCGACATCAAATCGACCATACAAAATGCCAGAAACGACATTCGCGATGGAATAAAAACACATACAGGCGATATTCAGAACGACCTGAATACAATCAAGGAAGACATTGTTTCAGGAACTGAAAATGTAACCGAAACAATTAAAAAGGAATCGAAACCGGAAGACTAGAATTTCGAAGTTCTTGTCCTGCTTTTCATCCGGAAATTAAATAATTTCTTCACTAATAATTTCAACGATTGATCAGAGTCGAAAAAATAACCAAGTCATTTGGTCCGCTTCAGGTATTAAAAGGAATTAACCTCGAAGTACCTGCCGGAAAACTCTATTCGATTGTTGGGCCCAGTGGCGCCGGAAAAACCACTCTTCTTCAGATTATTGGGACCCTGAGCCAACCGGCAACCGGAAATGTTTTTATTAACAGCAAGAATGTTTCGGCGATGAACGAACGGCAGCTGGCCGACTTCCGGAACCGCCAGATTGGATTTGTATTTCAGTTCCACTATTTACTTCCTGAATTTTCGGCACTCGAAAATGTATGCATTCCAGCATTCATTGCAAAAACACCGAAAAAAGAAGCCGAAGAGAAAGCCCGTGAATACCTCAATTTTTTAGGATTATCGCATCGTTTAAATCATAAACCGGCCGAACTTTCAGGTGGTGAACGTCAGCGTGTGGCCGTGGCCCGGGCCCTGATCAATAACCCATCCGTGATCCTGGCCGACGAACCTTCAGGAAACCTGGACACTAAAAACCGGGAAGACCTGCACGAACTGTTTTTCACCTTGCGCGACAAGTTCAACCAAACACTCGTCATTGTTACCCACGACGAAAGTTTTGCAGCCCAAAGCGATGCCATTATCCGCATGAAAGACGGACTGATCGAAGCGTGACGAAGTATTCAGTAGCAGTCTACAGTTTACAGAATAATCAAATTTTAATCATGTCCGATTCTCTGGAAGACATCAAATCGTTTCTCGATCAGAAAGTCACCGAATTTAACCGCGCCTCGTTTATCGAAACCGATCCGATACAAATTCCCTCACTTTTTACGTCAAAAGAAAACATCGAGATTGCCGGTTTTCTGGCAGCAACACTGGCCTGGGGACAACGCCCCACGATCATCCGGAATGCAAAGCAATTAGTCAGGATGATGAAAAACGATCCGATCCGGTTCCTGCTTCAAACTCCGGAAGAAGAATGGGACGAATTCCTGAATTTTAAACACCGCACCTTCAACGGAACCGACTGCATTTATTTTCTTCATTCGCTCCGGAATATTTACCAGCATCATGGTGGACTTGAAAATGTGTTCACAACCGGCTTCCTGAAAGATCGAACGATTTACAGTGCTTTGGTCCATTTCAGGAACGTTTTTTTTGAACTTAATCATGAACAACGAACTGAAAAACATATTTCGAACGTTGAAAAAGGAGCTGCAGCCAAACGCCTGAACATGTATTTAAGGTGGATGGTCCGGACCGATAATCCGGGTGTTGACTTTGGCCTCTGGAAAAATATCCCTGCCTCTGCCCTGCTGCTTCCGCTTGATGTTCATACCGGAAATGTTTCACGAAAACTGGGATTGCTCACCCGCAAACAAAACGACTGGAAAGCGGTGCAGGAAATTACGGCTAAACTTCGTGAATTCGATCCGGAAGATCCCATCAGATACGATTTTGCCCTGTTCGGACTGGGTGTGTTCGAAAAATTCTGAACCGTTGTTGAACTACGATTTTTGCAATCCTTCTGTTTTGATACCGGCATCATGCCCCCAGATGCTTGCTGATAGTGAAACTGCCCATCCAAAAACAACAATGATCCACACTGGCGAGGTCCAGAAACCCGGTTCAATAATCGCCGAAACAATGCCGGTAGCATTGCAGATCAGCGGGACAAACCAAATTGACGATGGATTTTTAAAACACAGGAAATAGCAGGCAGGGGTGATAACCAAAATATAGACCAGGTAAGCTATGATTTGACTAGCCTTGGCACCAACCGGGATCAGCAATCCAAAAATACCCGAAGCAAGAATTTGCAAACTGGTTGCAACAACTGCAATGAAAATTGCCCCGAACAAGCTTCTCAGTTCATTGGCCCAGAGTTTTTTAAAATCGATTGTTTTCATA
>JBASYJ010000046.1:0-4868 GCA_049277435.1 Prolixibacteraceae bacterium | reverse complement strand
ATAATAACCGGAACATTGCTTTGCTCAATGATGATCTCAAGGAAGTCAATGGTTCTTAGGCCTTTATTACTGCCAATGGTCGAGCCAAGTGGCATTACGGCTGCGGTTCCGGCATTTTCAAGCCGTTTGCACAAAACGGGGTCGGCATGAATATACGGCAAAACCACAAAGCCAAGCCTGGCCAGTTCTTCGCAGGCGATTAACGTTTCAACCGGATCGGGCATTAAATACCGGGGGTCAGGGTGAATTTCGAGTTTCAGCCAGTTTGTTTCCAGGGCTTCACGTGCAAGCTGTGCCGCAAAAATGGCTTCTTTGGCATTGCGGGCTCCTGAAGTGTTTGGCAACAGGTTGATATGCGGGTGCTGCAAATGAGCGAGTAAGCCATCAGTATTGGTTTCCATATCAATACGTTTTAGCGCTACCGTTACCATTTCAGAACCGGATGCCAGCACCGCATCTTCCATTAGCTTTGGAGAACCGAATTTGCCTGTTCCTAAAAACAAGCGCGACTGAAATTCTTTACCGGCAATGATCAAATTCTTCATGTAGCAATAAATTAAATTTTTGTATCAATTCTTTTTTGTTTGAATGGTTGGTGAGGACACCCGAAACGACGATCCCATAAACACCTGTTTCCATAATTGCGGCAACATCGTCCTGAATTATGCCACCAATGGCGTAAATTGGAACTTGATTTTCTCCTGAAAGGACTGTTTTCATGATCAGGACTATTCCATCCAGACCAAGCACGGGGCTTAATTTTTCTTTGGTCGGCGTAAACCGGAACGGCCCCAGTCCAATGTAATCGCACTTTTCGCTGATGCGCGTCATCACATCTTGTATTGTGTTGGCCGTTCCGCCAATGATTTTATTTTTTCCCAATATGCTTCGGGCTTCTGCGATGGAAGTATCAAGCAAGCCCAGGTGCACGCCATCGGCATCAACATTTTTCGCGATGTCCACATGATCATTCAGGATGAACGTGGCCTGATAGTTTGAGCACATTCGTTTTACCTGAACGGCCAAATCAAAAAGTTCATTGTCCACTGCATTTTTAAAGCGCAACTGAATCCAGCGGCACCCGGCATCGAGTGCGCTTCTGATATTTTCGGTTTGTTCCTGAACCGTTTTACCTTGTGATATATATTGAAGTTTGTGCATCATGCGTCCCTAATAAAGTTTGGTTACTTGATAAAAATTGCTCGACGTACATTTTGGCGTTATGGCACGCGCTGGTTAAATCATTCCCTTTCGCCAGGTTGGCCACAATGGCCGCCGATAACACGCATCCCGAGCCATGTTTTGGGAATATCACTTTCCCCGCCGGAAGTATTTTTTCAACCGTATTCTGTCCGAAAAGAGTATCAACACCAGGCTCTTCCTTGCTGTGTCCTCCTTTCAGCAAAACGGAACAATGTTTTACCAGTAGTTGCGCAGCTTCCATAGGGTTGTCAATTCCTGCCAGGAAGGTTACCTCTTCGGTGTTTGGCGTAATCAGGAAGCAGTTTTCAAGCACCGAAAACAATTGTTCCCTTTCAAAGTGCCCGTGAAACTGAAATCCTGCGCTTGCCTTCACGATCGGGTCCCAGATAATCTGACATTCGGTAAGTGATTGCTTTAATTCAGAAATGACTGTTTCCAGAACCTCTAAATTCTTAATCAGACCTATTTTAACCACGGAAAACTCAAATCTTTTTCTCAGAACGGCAACTTGTTGCAGAATTTCGTCTGCTTCAATCCACTTCAGGCCTTCGAACAGGACATCGTTCTGAAAAGTAAGTGCACTCAGCGCTCCCATACCGCAAACCTGATTGGCTTCAAAGGTTTTGATGTCGGCAAGGATTCCGGCGCCTCCCGATGGGTCAAACCCGGCGATGCTCAGTACACAGTTGGTTACTTCAGCCATCTCTCTTTTATTCTTTTGAACTTGTCAGCAGGATGTTCGTTTTGCCATATTGCCCCGAGCAAGGCAATTCCTGAAAATCCCATGTTCCTGACGGTTTCAATTTTGTCTTCATCAATTCCGCCAAGGGCGATTATTTTCTCTTTCCTGTCTTTCAAAAACAGCCTCAACTCATCCGGATTGAACCGGCTTTTGTACCCATCTTTTGAAATGCTGTCGAACACGGGAGTCAGGAAACTGTAGTCAAACGGCAGTTCAGACTTTTGTATTTCTTCCGGCGAATGAAATGAAACGCTTAATGTTCTACCTAATGTTTCGCCTTTGAATATTGGCGGAACATGAATTCCTCTCAGTCCATATTCAGCCGCCAGATAATAGTGCGAGTGAAGAACAATTTTTTCCCGGTATTTCTCCGGAATGGTTTCAATAAATGCTCTCAACTCATCTTCCTGATATTCTTTTTTCCGGAGGTGAAAAATCTCCAGCCCTTCATCGAAGATTTGGCTGATGATTTCGTGTTCATCGTTTACCGGCGCCGGATTGGAAATCAGGATGATCATCTTATAGGTAGATTTCAGTTCCGACCGATTTGAACTCTTCCGATTTTTCTTTCATGCCTTGTTCGGCAAAATCACGAACCTCCTGAGTGATTTTCATCGAACAGAAATTTGGTCCGCACATGGAGCAGAAATGCGCCACTTTTGCCCCCTCGACAGGCAACGTTTCGTCGTGAAATTCGCGTGCCGTTTCCGGATCGAGCGACAGGTTGAACTGGTCTTCCCACCGGAATTCGAAACGTGCCTTGCTCAACGCATTGTCGCGGTATTGCGCCCCAGGGTGCCCTTTGGCCAGATCGGCAGCATGGGCGGCAATTTTATACGCAATTATCCCGTCTTTTACATCTTTTTTATTGGGCAATCCCAGATGCTCTTTGGGCGTGACATAGCAAAGCATGGCCGTGCCGTACCAACCGATCATGGCAGCCCCAATGGCCGAAGTGATGTGGTCGTATCCGGGCGCAATGTCGGTTGTTAACGGACCAAGCGTATAAAACGGAGCCTCGTGGCATTCCTTGAGCTGCTTGTCCATATTTTCTTTGATCAGGTGCATGGGCACGTGGCCGGGACCTTCAATAATGGTTTGCACATCGTGTTTCCAGGCGATTTTGGTCAGTTCTCCTAAGGTTTCCAGTTCGCCGAATTGAGCGGCATCGTTGGCATCGGCTATGCAGCCCGGGCGCAGCCCGTCGCCCAGCGAAAAGGCCACATCGTAGGCTTTCATGATTTCGCAAATGTCTTCGAAGTGGGTGTACAGGAAATTCTCCTTATGATGGGCCAGGCACCATTTGGCCAGAATGCTACCGCCACGCGAAACAATTCCGGTAACCCGTTTGGCTGTTAGCGGGATATAACGCAGCAAAACCCCGGCATGGATGGTAAAATAATCAACTCCCTGTTCGGCCTGCTCAATTAAGGTATCGCGGAAAATCTCCCAGGTTAAATCCTCTGCCTTTCCGTTCACCTTTTCCAATGCCTGATAAATGGGTACCGTTCCCACGGGAACCGGGCAGTTCCGGATAATCCATTCGCGCGTTTCGTGGATATTATCACCAGTCGACAAATCCATCAGGGTATCGCCGCCCAGACGGCAGCTCCAGACGGCTTTTTCAACCTCCTCTTCTATTCCTGAAGACAAAGCAGAATTGCCAATGTTGGTGTTAATCTTGACCAGGAAGTTACGGCCGATAATCATCGGTTCGCTTTCGGGATGGTTGATGTTTGCGGGAATTATAGCTCGGCCGGTTGCAATTTCATCGCGTACAAATTCAGGCGTAATAAACCCTTTTGGCGTATTTGCCCCGAAGCTGTTCCCTTCATGCTGTTGTGTTAATTGCCTGCTGAGTTGCTGTTCCAGGATGTCAATCCGCTGATTTTCGCGGATGGCAACGTATTCCATTTCGGGTGTAATGATGCCCTGTTTGGCATAGTACATTTGCGAAACATTTCTTCCGGGCTTGGCCTTCAATGGTTTTTTCAGATGTTGAAACCGCAAAACATCGAGTCGGGTATCGGTTAATCGCTGGCGGCAATATTCTGAGGTGAAATCGTTGAGTTGTTCCACATCGCCGCGCTGCAAAATCCATTCTTCGCGTAAACGGGGCAACCCCTTTTTCAGGTCAACAGTGACATCGGGGTCGGTAAACGGGCCACTGGTATCGTACACCGTTACCGGGAAATTCTCTTCGGTTTTGCCATTCGAAAGTTTGGTCGGCGAAAGGGAAATTTCGCGCATGGCCACTTTTATATCATGGAGTTGGCCTGTTATATATATCTTTTTCGACGCCCTGAAAGGGCCACATGTGATTGCTGTTTGGTTCATTGAATTACTGGTATCCATTGGGTTGTTTTATTCCTTTTTTAGTTTTGCCTTTATGCTTTACTTTATCCACTTCGGCGTTGCTCAGTGCATTGCTTTTGCCTTGTCACTAGCCACCTTGTGTAGCTTTAATGATTAGTACTTCATCACGATTGGCAAGGAAATGAAGGCTCCAGTTCGTTTTCGGAATTACCGACGAATTCACGGCAACGGCGATGCCTTTTTGTTTTTCGGGGGTTACTTCATCGAGCAATTGCTGAACCGAGCATTGCTCCGGAAAAGTTTTAATCTGGTTGTTGAGTTTTATTTCCATTCCTGATTTTTTTGTTGAACTTCAGGAATGATCTTTGGCAAGAAAAGATTCTTTTTCCTTCGGCAGCATTACCTGCATCAGGTTTTGAGGGTTTGATCTCAGCCGGTAAAGGCACCCCTAAAGTTTGAGACAAAGGTATATTATTTTTCGGAAATAAAAGGATATCTCTGGCGCAAAATTGTGGGAGAGAAAACCCTCTCTGTGGTAAATTAAACATCAATGGATTGGAAGAAGAAATTTTAAGAAAAGAACGGTAAAATTATCAATCATTCGAGT
>JBASYJ010000045.1:0-10613 GCA_049277435.1 Prolixibacteraceae bacterium | reverse complement strand
AAATCCAAGTTTTTGCAGAATAGCCAGTGTATCGGAATCAATATTCTTCGGAACAATAGTAAACGCCGGAAACTCCCGTCGTACCGGATAATCGCCACGCAATTGCTCAAATTTTTCAGTGTTTTTCCTGAAGGCATGATCGTCGTTTCGGATATCGTAAGTTGCCAGAATCGCTTTCGAAATGATTTCCTGCTGACTCAAACCTGCTCCGTCCAATTCGAAAACCGGATTTATTGGTGCTTCAACTCCGGAAGGCTTCCAGTTGTTCAATCCAAGATTGAAAAAACTACTTATTGCTTCCACACTCATTTGTGTTCCGGTTGCTTTTCCGTCTTTCGAATAACCGGCAATGTGCGGAGTCGCAATTTCTGTCATGGCCAGTAATTCCAAATCCAGATCGGGTTCATTTTCCCAGCAGTCACAAACAAATCCCGAAATCTGACCACTTTTTAATGCAGTTTTTACATCTAAAGTGTCAACAACTTCTCCCCGGCAGGAATTTATCACCACCGGTTTTTTCTTCAGGCCTGAAAAGAATTCTGTATTTCCCAAATGGAAGGTCGCATCCCAGCCTTTCATATTCAAAGGAACATGTAAGGTAATGATGTCAGCTTCTTCCATTACTTTTTTCAGGCTGACAAAACTTGCAGAACCTTCAGCACGTTCACGTGGCGGGTCATTCAGGAGTACTTTCATGCCGAATAATTCACCAATCCGGGCAACTTTACTTCCTACATTTCCAACGCCGACCACGCCGAGGCACAAATCCTTAAGTTGAAATTTTCGGGTTTCAGCCAAAACCATCAATGTTGAGGCAATGTATTGTTCTACCGATTTGCTGTTGCAGCCCGGAGCATTGGTCCATTTTATTCCAGCCTGGTCGCAGTAATCGGTATCGATGTGATCGAATCCAATTGTGGCCGTTGCAATAAATTTTACCGATGAACCAGCCAGCAACTTTTCGTTACAAATGGTTCGGGTGCGGGTCACAATGGCGTCGGCATCTTTGGCTATTTCCGGAGTTGTTTTTGAACCGGGAAGGTAAACCACCTCGGCAACTCCTTCAAATGCGCCGTGGATATAGGGAATTTTATCGTCAATTATAATCTTCATAGTTGAAATATTAAACCACGAAGAACACTAAGAAAATCTCGAAGAACACAATGTCTTATTTTTCTTAGTGAACCTTTGTGTTCTTTGTGGTTAAATTGTTCGGCAACTGCCTTTTATTCGTTTTTCTTCGGTCTGCTTGTTGGCGTAATAATTTTTGACCATTTCCTCCAGAACTGCACTTGTCCGGGCAGCTGATTTTCCTGTACTCACACATTCGCTTTCTTCTCTTAATGTTTTTACAACCTGAGATATAAGATTGTACTGTATGTTTTCAGGATTTTGAAAACTGAAACTAACTGTTCCTTCCGGAGTTGTAAGTTTTACATCGCCATGTTGAAAACTGGAGAAACTAAGCATTCCTTTAGTTCCGGTAATCTCGATAATGTCTTCTTCACTTCCTTTGGAAACTACGAAACACCAGCTTCCGGTTCCAATCACTCCATTCCCAAATAAAAAGGTTCCGGTTACAGTATCTTCAGCTTGATAATAACCTGCCTGATTTTCAGCAATTCCATACACTTTAATTATTGGACCAAACAAAAAATCCAGATAATCCAGTTGATGCGAAGCCAAATCATAAAAATAACCTGCACCAGCAATTTCCGGATTCACATGCCAGAATTGAGTTTCAGGTTTTAAATCACGTTCAGGAATTGATTTATGCAGACGAACATTTACGGTCATTGGTTTGCCAATAATTTCGTCATCAATCAATTCCTTTACTTTAAGAAAAGCAGGCAAGGACCTTCTGTAATAAGCTACAAACAGTGGCATACCTGTTTCTTCCGAAACACGAATCATCTCGCGGCATTCCTGATAATTGCGGGCCATTGGTTTTTCAACGTAAACCGGTTTCCCGGCTTTCATGGCTGCTATGGCATATGAAGCATGTGTGTCAGGTGGAGTGGCGATATAAACGGCATTCACTTCCGGATCATTGATCAGTTCGTTGCCATCGGAATAATATTTAGGAACGTGATGACGTTCTGCATAATCCTTCGCCAAAGCTTCATTTCTTCGCATCACGGCAACCAGTTTCGAATGCTCCACTTTATTGAAAGCCGGACCACTTTTCAGCTCGGTTACGTTGCCGCAGCCGATAATTCCCCATTTTACTTCCTGAATTTTAAACATTCTATTTTTGATTAACGAATAACGATTAATGATTTTTGATTAACGATTTGGGACAATTCATCTGTATTCGTTAATCTTCAATCTTTGATCGTTATTCAATATTTAAACCTATCTTTAAAGGCCCACAAGCCCAGTGCCGGGTTCGAAATGTAAAAGATTTCCTCACCGTCAGGCATAGTGTTATAGCCATCTTTTAAATTGTTAGCATCATATTTAGCTGATATTTCGTCGATGTCGGCGTATTTGAACCCTACGCTTTCAATTTCAGCCTGGGTAATTTTTCCTTCACCTTTTCCCGGACAATAAGTGATGTTGAATCGTCCTTCCGAAGAACCATGAATTAAATGTGCTGCGGCACTCAAATTGTTGCGCAGTTCCTCATTCTCGTCGCAGGCTTTTAAAGTTGCCGGTGTTCCGAAATAGCCGTATTTGCGGATCAGCCGGTCAATCTCTTTGTCCTCGCCAAATTCTTTCAATGCAGGAGCCAAAACGATCAGTTCGCCATCGTCATCAATAGCCATGCGGGTGCGGTAGATCGATTTGTTTCCCAGCCAGGTACTCTTAAATTCTGTCGGATCGAGGTAAACGACCACTTTTTTCAGCGGTTTATCCAACATTTCGAAATTGACCTGTAATGCCAGTTTGGCTGCTTTATCGAATACTTCAAAGTCATCGCCGATAAATAATCCACGGGTTTTAATTTTGCCATCGGTTTTGTCGAGCCCAACAACTGTTTGTATGTAAACTATTGGCATGTGCTGGGTGAAATTGTCCGATGCATAGTTGAAAATACGGCGCACCGGTGTGTCGGCATGTCCCATCATCCGTTCCATTCCGTAAGCAGCGCCTACAAAATGACTTTTATTGATTCCTTCCACGCCGCCTGTTCCGACGAAAATATTTTTGTTGTAATTGGCCATTCCCACCACTTCGTGGGGAACAACCTGTCCAACCGATAAAATCAGGTCGAAATTACCTTCAAGCAACAATTTGTTCACCTGGGCCGGCCATGGAAATTCAACTGCTCCGCCTGAAACTTCTTTTACAAATTCAGCAGGAACAGTTCCAACTGTTACCACATCGTTGCGCCAGTCGTGTTCACGAATGAGCGATGCAGGCATTTTGCCAAACATGTGTTCGATCTGATGATCGGTCATGGGAGAGTGTGTTCCCAGGGCAGGAAGAACATCGGTTAATGCGTTGCCATAAAAATCCCAGGTCATTTCGGTTAATTCACCGGCCCGACTAGGTAACCGGGTATAATCGGGAGGAATAGCC
This sequence comes from Prolixibacteraceae bacterium, assembly GCA_049277435.1. Taxonomy (GTDB): domain Bacteria; phylum Bacteroidota; class Bacteroidia; order Bacteroidales; family Prolixibacteraceae; genus Aquipluma. The sequence goes on along the minus strand of JBASYJ010000045.1, from coordinate 7,088 downwards.
AAAACCTTTTTTCGTGGCCCAAGTTGCATAAAAGCTTTGTAAAGGCCAACTCGTAGGTCTTCGGCACTTAATTCGTGTTCTGTTGAACCTATTTCGTAATACAACATTTTATTAATTTTTAAGATTTATACTATTGTGCCCTATGTGCCTATGTGGTTTAATTTCTTGAACCGCACAGGCACATAGAACACATAGAAATAAATTTTTATCTTTTTACCCTTGCATTTCCGCCCCAGATGCTCCAAACCATTTCTTCGTCGGCTGGTTGAGCATAGTCGGTGAGGAAAGTTGTTGCAAGAGCGCCTGTTGCCCAGCCAAACTGCGGCCATTTTTCAGGTTCCCACCCTTTCAGGATACCGTAAAGTAAACCACCAACAAAACCATCGCCACCACCAATACGGTCGAGAACGGTAATTTTGCGTGGTTCGATCACCTGCCAATCGTCACCTTCCAGCATAATAGCGCCCCACAGGTGTTCGTTGGCGCTGATAACCTGACGAAGAGTAGTTGCGAAAACTGTTGCATTCGGGAAAGCAGCTTTTACGCGGCCGATCATTCCTTTGAATCCTTCAATTTCGGCTTCAATTCCCTTACCGCCAGCTTCAGGTCCTTCAATTCCCAAACAAAGCTGAAAGTCTTCTTCATTTCCGATCAGAATATCGGCAACCGAAGCGATCTCAGTGAAATTGGCCCGCAATTCTGCATCGCGTCCTTTCCAGAACGAAGCACGGTAGTTGAGGTCAAAAGCAATGCGGGTTCCATATTTTTTTGCTGCACGGGCAATTTCAAGGCAGAATGTACTGGTTTCAGGAGAAAGGGCTCCAATCAATCCTGAAAGATGAACAATCTGTACCCCTTCCTGACCGAAAATACGGTCAAGATCAAAATCTTTTACATTTAAGGTGCGGCCAACTTCGCCGGCACGGTCGTTCTGTACGCGTGGTCCGCGGGTTCCGAAGCCACTGTCGGCAATGTTGAACTGATGACGGTATCCCCAGGGATCGCCCTGGGCAACTTCAGGACCTTCGTAATCCATGTTCCGGCTGCGGAGGCTACTTTTAATAAATAGTGCAATCGGACTGTCTTTTACAAAAGTTGTCAGCACTTTCACCGGAAGACCGAGTGAAGAAGAGATGTTCGCAACGTTTGTTTCGGCGCTGGTAGCCTGCATTTCGAACAGGTTGCTGCTGTGAACCGGTTGTCCGTTTACCGGAGTAATGCGCACTCCCATGCTGGTTGGAACCAACAGGGAATATTTACAATCTTTTTTTAATTCGATACTCATATTGTTGTTTTTAAATGTTCATTAAAGGAGTGATAAAGTTCCTGAGTACTTAAGTTGCATATCAAATATTTGAAATTTGATTCTGATTTTCGGCAAGATTACTTAGAACCTGACTTCACATTCAAAATTCATCATTCGATTAAACTCCTCCGAATGCGCTGTAACCGCCATCGACAGGAATCACAATTCCGGTAACAAATGACGAAACATCAGAAATAAGGAACAGGGTTGCTCCCTGCAAATCTTCAGGTTCGCCGAATTTACCCATTGGGGTATTGTTCACAATTTTCTGTCCACGGGCTGAAAAGTTTCCTGTTTCCTTGTCCATAACCAAAAAACGGTTTTGATCAGTAATAAAGAATCCGGGAGCAATGGCATTTACACGAATTCCAACTTTAGCCAAATGAACGGAAAGCCATTCAGTAAAATTGTTGATGGAAGCTTTTGCAGCTGAATAGGCCGGGATTTTTGTCAGTGGTTTATAAGAGTTCATTGAAGAAACATTCAGGACAACACCCTTCTTGTTTTTTAGCATATCGGTAGTAAAAACCATTGACGGGAGTAAAGTCCCTTTGAAATTAAGGGCAAAAACTTTATCGAATCCGTCCATTTCAAGACCGTAGAAAGTATCTTCCAAATGGTCGAGGCTATTCTCATCCATTTGTTCAACCTTCGTTGTTGCTGAAGGGTGGTTCCCACCGGCACCATTGATCAGGATGTCGATTGGTCCCAACTTTTCGTTTATTTCAGCTTTGGCTTTGATTAAAGAATCTTTATCGAGCACATTGGCTTCGACACCTATCACCTGAGTATTAAATTCTTTTGAAATTTCGTCGGCAACCTTGTCGGCAACGGTCTTATTAATGTCTGCAATTGCAATTTTTACCCCAACCGAGGCCATTGCTTTTACCATTGCTGAACCAATGACACCAGCGCCACCGGTAATTACACAAACTTTACCATTAAGGTCGTTAAAACTGATCGGATTCATTTTTTTTTGATTTTGGTTATTTATAATAGTTGAGGTTTTCTTTGGTTACAATATCAATCGAAGTATAGTTTTCATTTTTTACTTCCTTTTTCATGACCAGGTGCTCGAATAAGGTTATAATTGCCTGATAACCCTGTTCTTCCGGACGCTGGCATATCAGGAAATCAACAATTCCTTTTTTCAGAAATTCGATATTCTCCTTGATCAGGTCATGACCTATGACCCGAATCCCTGAACGATTAATTTGTTCGAGGATTCGCCCGGCATAATAGACCTGCGAGTTGGTTACAAAGATGCCTTGAATATCCAGATTCGTTTGAAGCAATTTTTTAATCTTTTCCTGAGATTGCTGATCGTTCGGATCTGCGATTTCCATGGTAATTAAATTCTTTCTGGCTCCTGATTCCGATTTGCTGAAATATTCATAGAATCCTTTTTCGCGCTGAACCAGGTGATTCATGTTGTCTCTTTCTTTGGCAAAATGAAGGATTAAAACCGAAGACCGTGCCGGTATTGAATAATCGAGCAGTTTAGCGGCCAAAGTTCCGGATTGAAAAGAATCCTGACCAATGTAGCTGAGTTTGTCGCATTCGTTAATGTTCGAATCGATAAAAACGTAAGGAATGTTTCGGGTTTTGAGTTCAGCGATAAATTCTTTCGATTCTCGTGAGAAGAATGGGGCCAGTACCACACCAACCGGATTATTCTGGAGGATCAGTTCCGCTTCGTCATTAAATGTTGCCGAATCGGATTGTTTGAAATAATGAATCGAAATATTTATTCCATATTGCTGAATTTCATCAAAGGCTTTTCGTACACCAATAATTGGTTTGTTCCAGTATGCTTCAGGTGAAATAGGTTCCGGCACAAGCAATGCAAACGAAAATGTTTTTTTTGAAGCCAGGGTGCTGGCCAGCAAATTGGGTTGATAATCCAACTCGCTAATTATTTTAAGGATCTTATCGCGGGTACTTTTCGATACTTCTCCTCGATTGTGAATTACACGGTCAACTGTTCCGATTGAAACGTTTGCCTTTTGTGCAATATCCTTAATTCGGGTGCGATTAATTGCTTTGATAGATTTAGTTTTTTAAGAATAAAGTTTATGACAGGAACAAAGCTAAAGATTTTTTCATTCTGGTCGTGTACGAACACGGAAAAAGTATTTAAAAACATTTTTAATCATTTTTAGTTTTTCGGCATTGCAGAATTAATTAATTGTCTCTATTTTCGTGTTCGTACACGGAACAGTTTTTTGTTTTCATAACTTTCAGATATTAAATATCATATCAAAAATATTCAACTCTGAAAATCAGTTTCGTTCTTCTAATCGTAAAATCTGATCATCCGGTTTTGAATTTAGTTTTAGTTAAATGAGAATTCAGGATGAAAATTTGCTTTCAATATATAATTTGAACATAAAAATAAAAAATCACAATCATGAAATTAGGAAAATACAGTTTAGGTATTGGTGACCGCTTTTCGCACCAGGGAGTCGCACAGCTTCGTGGAATAATGAAAGCAAATGAGTCTGGTATAGAGATTAGTCCTGTTTGGAATAAATCTAACCGCGAACACATTTATGTGCACTCGCATCCAGCCGATGTTCGCAAAGAGGCAGATGCTGCAGTAACCACACTGGGATTTTCAGGAAAATATTTTGTTGATGCCGACCATATCAATCTCGGAACTGTAGCGCCATTTGTTGAAACTGCAGATTTTTTTACACTTGATGTTGCTTCTTTTATCGGAAAAGAAAGTCCGGCTCAGGATGTTGAAGCATTCATCGAATCGTGTGTAAAATATACAGGCAGCCTTGCCATTCCGGGAATCGAAAAACCATTTGATGTTTCTAAAGAAATGCTGGTTATTATAGCCGGAAAATTTCTGGCAGCCACTCAGCAAGCTTCAGAAATTTACAAGTACCTTAAAGAAAACAAAGGCGAAGGCAATTTTATTACTGAAGTATCGATGGACGAAGTGGAACATCCGCAAACACCAGTCGATTTGTTTTTTATCCTGAAGATGCTTGCCAATAAGGGAGTTCCTGCGCAAACGATTGCTCCGAAATTTACCGGCCGTTTTAATAAAGGTGTCGATTATATTGGGAATGTCGATCAGTTTGCCCGTGAATTTGAAGAAGATGTGCTTGTTATTGATTATGCCGTTAAAGAGTTTGGTCTTCCTGAAGAATTGAAATTGAGTGTTCACTCCGGAAGCGATAAGTTTACCATTTATCCGATTATGGCCTCCATCATTAAAAAACACGATAAAGGTATACATGTAAAAACTGCCGGAACTACCTGGCTGGAAGAAGTGATTGGACTGGCTGTTGCCGGTGGCACTGCTTTGGAAGCTGCCAAATCGATTTATGCAAAAGCGCTGGATCATAAAGCTGAACTGTGTGCCCCATATGCTGATGTGATTGATATTGATGATTCGAAACTGCCTTCAGCTGCAGAAGTCTCAGGGTGGAGCAGTGAAAAATTTGCGAATACCCTTCGCCACATTCCGGGCCATCCGGATTACAATCCTAATTTCCGTCAGTTGATTCATGTAGGTTACAAGCTGGCTGCCGATATGGGTACAGAATATACCGACCTGCTGAAAAAACACACCGACGTTATTGGTGCCTGTGTGGAAGAAAATATTTATGAACGCCATTTGAAACGGTTGTTCAACCTCTAGAAATGTCTAAAGTTGGAAGTGCCTAGAGTGCCTAAAGTACTTCCAACAAAATTTTAACTTTAGGCACTTTAAATACTTTAGTTCACTTTAGATACTTTTTTATGAAACCATTCATGGATGAAAATTTTCTGTTGCACACTGGAACGGCTCAGAAATTATACCATCAACATGCGGCAAAAATGCCAATTTTTGACTATCACTGTCACATTAATCCAAAAGATATTGCTGAAGACCGCAGCTTCAAAACGATTACCGAAATCTGGCTGGCCGGCGATCATTATAAATGGCGCGGAATGCGCACCAATGGGGTAGACGAACGGTATTGTACCGGTGATGCCTCAGACTGGGAGAAATTTGAAAAATGGGCTGAAACAGTTCCACAGACTTTGCGCAATCCGTTATATCACTGGACTCATCTGGAATTGAAAAAATTCTTCGGAATAAATGAAGTTTTAAGTCCGAAAAATGCCCGTAAAATTTATGATGCCTGCAACGAAAAACTGAATACTCCGGAATACAGTTGCCGGAATATTATCCGGATGGCGAATGTTCATACAATTTGTACAACCGATGATCCGATTGATGATTTACATTATCACCAACAGATTAAAGCATCAGGTTTCGAAGTTGCAGTTTTACCTGCATGGCGACCGGATAAAGCGATGGCGGTTGAAGTTCCAGGTTTTTTCAATGCCTACATTCAGCAATTGTCTGCAGCAGCAGATATGGATATCATTACTTTTTCAGACCTGATGACTGCCCTGGATTTACGTCACCAGTATTTCCACGAAAACGGTTGCCGTCTTTCGGATCATGGTTTAGATACCGCATTTGCAGAAGATTATTCCTCGAAAGAAATCCGGGCAATTTTCACTAAAGTTCGGGCCGGAAATGTGCTGACTTCAGAAGAGATCCTGAAGTTTAAATCATGCATGTTATACGAATTTGGAGTGATGGACCATTCACGCGGTTGGACCCAGCAGTTTCATATCGGAGCATTGCGTAACAACAATACCCGTTTGTTTAACAAATTAGGACCTGATACAGGTTTCGATTCTATTGGTGACAAACCGGTAGCTGAACCACTTTCGAAATTGCTGAACAAATTAGATACTGAAGATAAACTCTGTAAAACAGTATTGTACAATCTGAATCCTTCGGATAATGAATTGTATGCAACCATGATCGGAAACTTTCAGGATGGAAGTGTTCCGGGCAAAATGCAATGGGGCTCAGGGTGGTGGTTTCTGGATCAGAAAGATGGTATGGAAAAACAAATCAATGCCTTATCGAATCTGGGATTACTTAGCCGTTTCGTAGGTATGCTGACTGATTCCAGAAGTTTTCTTTCGTATACCCGTCATGAATATTTCCGTCGTACCCTTTGTAATATCTTAGGGAATGATGTCGAGAATGGAGAAATTCCGAACGACATGGAATTGTTGGGAAGTATGGTTGAAAATATTTGTTTCAACAACGCGAAGAACTACTTTAACTTTTAATGAATTATTAAATTTTCCCGCCTTTTGGTACGCAGGTACCTTGGCTAATTGAGTAAAAATTGTAGTTTTGCAATCGATTGCATAATCAAAAAGTATCGTCTAAATCTCCTGCAAAGGGAAGGTCTTTAAAATTGATTTGAAATTTGGTTTTTGGATAAATAGTAGATTGTAAATAATTTAAATAGTAAATAAAAATGAAAGTAGTAACATTTGGTGAAATCATGTTGCGTTTGGCCACTCCCGGCTATTTAAGATTTAATCAAACAGATAATTTGACCGCTACCTTTGGCGGTGGTGAAGCAAACGTTGCTGTTTCGCTTGCCAATTATGGTATTCCGGTTGATTTTGTAACCAGGTTGCCTAAAAACGATATTGCACTAGCCTGTGTAAGCGATTTGCGTAAATATGGCGTTGGTGTCGACCAGATTGTGTATGGCGGCGATCGCATTGGGATTTATTTTCTCGAAACCGGTGCTGTTAGCCGTGGTAGTAAAGTAGTTTACGACCGCGCAAATTCTGCAGTTTCTGAAATTAAATCGGGAATGATTGATTGGGATAAGGTTTTTGAAGGCGTGAATTGGTTTCATTGGACCGGAATTACACCTGCAATTTCTCAGGGTGC
>JBASYJ010000044.1:0-26942 GCA_049277435.1 Prolixibacteraceae bacterium | reverse complement strand
AAACGAGAATAACTTTTTATGGCGTTGGAAGCCAAAAGTTATTTCCCGTTTTATCCGACACAAATTGCAGCATGAAAATATCTTAACTCGCTGCATTTATTGTCCTAACAATTGGGAGTAGTTTAAGCTATAATTTTCCTTAATGCTATCTAATTTGTCTTTATCAATATTTTCTGGATGCTCATCCAAGACTTTTATAATTTCCTCTGGAAATTCTTTACTTGTTACCATCAGTAAATATTTTGTTGGGATATACTTTACAGTTTTCGGATTATCCCTAAATACTTTATATACTCGCATATAAAAATATGCTGTACTATAAGGTAGATCATCATTGAAAGTCTTTTTAATCCATGCTTCATAAAATCCATGAAGCATTAATTTCTTTGCATCATAAAGAAGTCTCCCGATTTCATAAATATCATTTTTTATATTACATATTCTTGTCTGTATTTCAGTTTCGATTGTTATCAATTTACTTTTATTATTACTGCTGTAACCTTCAAATAAATCTACGTCTTTCCTTTTTGCCGGTAGTTTTGTTCTCATCATTTTTATTCCTCCATGTTTTAAATAATTAATTAGACAAATGTATATGCAAGCTAAAATGTGGGCAAGGAAAAGTCATGATGAATAAACCTGGCGAATATAATTGCAGTATTTACTGATGATAGAACTATATATAATATACTTTTAATCGGACCTCCCGGTGCCGGAAAAACCATGCTCGCCAAACGAATTCCGACAATCCTTCCACCTTTTACCCTTCGTGAAGCACTGGAAACGACCAAGATCCATTCGGTTGTCGGAAAAATCGACCGGGATACTTCGCTCATGACCCAACGGCCATTTCGGTCGCCCCATCATACCATTTCGGATGTAGCGCTTGTTGGAGGCGGGGCCTTTCCGCAGCCGGGCGAAATCAGTCTGGCGCACAATGGAGTTTTGTTCCTCGACGAACTTCCGGAGTTCAAACGACAGGTACTCGAGGTGATGCGGCAACCGCTGGAAGACCGGACCATTACCATTTCGAGGGCTAAATTTTCTGTGGAATATCCGGCCAGTTTTATGCTGGTAACTTCCATGAATCCGTGCCCTTGTGGTTATTACAATCATCCGACCAAGGAATGTGTTTGTGCTCCGGGAATGGTTCCCAAATACCTGAATAAAATCTCCGGACCCTTGCTCGATCGCATCGACATTCATCTGGAAGTGGTTCCTGTGCCTTTTAAAAAGTTATCTGAACAAACAGTTACCGAACCAAGTGTTGAAATTCGTAAACGGGTAATTGGTGCGCGTGAAATTCAATCCGAGCGGTTTGCGAAAAGTGAAGATGTATTCTGTAATGCGCAAATGTCATCAAAAATGATCCGTCAATTTGTTGAATTGGATGAACCGAGTAGTAGTCTGCTGAAAAACGCGATGGAAAAACTGGGATTATCAGCGCGTGCCTACGACCGAATCCTGAAGGTTTCTCGCACCATTGCCGATCTGGAAAAGAGTGATCGGGTGGAAAGTCATCATTTATCCGAAGCCATTCAGTACCGCAGTTTGGATCGGGATAACTGGGGCGGATGATTGGAAATCCTGAATTTTTGGGTAGATAAGCCTTCTTTCGGTAGTAATAAGGAATAATTCAGGAAAATATATTGTTGTAAAAAAACATCATAAAATGGTAAAAATGTACTTAATGTTGTAAAAAACCAACATATAATGTAATTTGATGTAAAATGTTTTCTGATTCAGAAGAAAAATAGTAAATTTGTTGTATTAAACCATCAATGAATGTGAAAATATAAATTAATGATGGAAAATACCAGCAATATGTGGAGTGAATTAAGCGACAAGGCATTGTTGCTTATGATTGGTAAATTTATTCAGGAAAGCCGCCTGAAACAAAATAAGAACCAACAGGAAATAGCTAATGCCGCCGGAATTAACCGGAGTACACTTAGTCAGATCGAAAATGGGCGAGGAGGAACTCTCCTGACTTTGATCCAAATACTGAGGGTGCTCGATCAGGTATCGTACCTGAAGATTTTCAAGGTGGAGGAGAAGGCAAGTCCTTTGTATCTGGCTAAAATGGAGATGAAAAAACGCAAGCGTGCCAGAAAAACCGACAATCCCAAATCTTATCCTTTACCTGACTGGTGATGATTGAAAACGCATTTATAAACATCTGGGATAAGCGTATCGGTGCTATTCACTGGAATCAGGACACAGGTATTGCCGATTTTGAGTTTGATCCTAAATTCCTTCAGGAAAAACTCGATGTTTCGCCTTTAAAAATGCCTCAAGGATCGGCCATTGGAAGGATTTTTTCTTTTCCTGAACTGGCCGGAAGTTCAACCTTTAAAGGATTGCCTGGCTTGCTGGCTGATGTATTGCCTGACCGGTACGGTAATACTTTGATTAATGCCTGGTTGGCTCGTGTCGGTCGGCCTTCAGGAAGTATGAACCCGGTTGAAATGTTGTGTTTTACCGGTAAACGAGGAATGGGTGCGCTCGAATTTGAGCCGGTGGTTCCTGAATCGGCAGACCAGGCAACCAGGGTTGAGGTTGGTAGTCTGGCCGAAGTCGCCCAGCAAATTCTGTCAGGGCGGAACTTTTTTAAGAGCGATCTTTCGCACGATGAGCAAAAAGCTCTTTCAGATATCCTTAAAATCGGAACTTCTGCCGGTGGAGCGCGTGCAAAGGCTGTCATTGCCTATAATACCGAAACGGGCGAAGTCCGCTCGGGTCAGGCAGATGCTCCTGCAGGTTTTTCGCAGTGGCTTCTGAAATTTGATGGAGTTGATGACAGTCAGTTTGGGACAACATCTGGCTATGGAAGGGTCGAAATGGCCTATTATCTGATGGCTGTTGAATGTGGAATTGAGATGATGGAGTGTCGTTTGTTTTTGGAAAACGGAAGGGCTCATTTCCTGACCCGAAGGTTCGATCGTTTAAAGGATAATGAAAAGCTTCACGTGCAAACGTTTTGCGCCATGATGCATTTCGATTTTAATGACATATACTCATTCAGTTACGAACAGTTGTTTCAGACTATGCGTATGTTGCGCCTGACTTATCCTGAGGCTGAACAGATGTACCGCAGGATGGTTTTTAATGTCATGGCTCAAAACTGCGACGATCATACCAAGAATTTTGCATTCACCATGAACAGGCAGGGAGAATGGAGGCTGGCTCCGGCTTATGACATTTGCCATGCTTATCGCCCGGGGAGCAGTTGGGTAAGTCAGCATGCTCTAAGCGTTAATGGAAAGCGACTTGGAATTTCTAGGGAAGATTTGCTAGAGGTTGGCCGTCAGATGAACGTAAAAAAGGCGCCGGCAATTATCGACCGGGTTGCTGAAGTTGTTGGAAAGTGGAATGAATTTGCTGAACAAACCCAAATCGATCCGCAACTTAGGGATGCCATCGGAAAAACATTATGGATTATTTAGCTTAATAATTGGTGTCTATGGCCCGCAATGCATATTTTCAGTTCAAACAATTTCGCATCACTCAGGAAAAATCGGCCATGAAGGTGGGCATGGATGGAGTGTTAATTGGAGCATGGGCAGATGTTTCAGGAGCAAAACAAATTTTGGATGTTGGAACCGGAACCGGACTGATTGCCTTGATGATGGCGCAAAAAAACGCTGTAGCCCGGATTGATGCTATTGAAATTGATCCGGATGCATTTCTGGAAGCAACAGCAAATGTTGAACATTCAAACTGGAGCGATCGGATCACCTTGAAACTGGAAACGTTTCAGGATTTTGCAGATTCAGCAACTGAAAAATATGACCTGATCATCAGTAACCCTCCTTTTTTTACGAACGGGCACAAAGCGCCGGAGGAAAATCGCGCACTGGCCCGGCATTCTGATTCATTGCCTTTGGATGAGTTGATTTCTGGTGCTTCCAGGCTGTTAAATGAAAATGGACGAATCACTTTGGTGTTGCCGACCGACGGTCTTCAGGAAATTGAAAAACTAGCTGAAGCAAACCGGCTGTTTATTTCGCGATTGTGCCGGGTAAAACCAAATCCACAAAAACCTGACTTCAGGATATTGGTTGAACTGGCAAATTGGGAAAGCAAATTTCAGGAGGAAACCCTGATGATTGAGTTTGAAAAACACCACGATTATACTCCTGAATACAAAGAATTAACGAAAGAGTTTTATCTGAAATTCTGAATCTGGTCTATACCAAAAACATGAAGGGATGGTATGTTTTTTCCATCCGGTTGGCAAATCTTTCGATCGATTTATGGTCGATTTTTGATACGCTTTCATGTACATTGGCGATTTTCTTTACCAGCATTTTCTCCATAAAATTCATCTTATCGAAGTTAAACTCTCCACCAAAAATTGCTTCGGTCTTGGCCATCTGATGCAATTCTTCAGGAAATGCATTTTTAATTTCTTCACGTGCAATTTCGGGTTCATACATGCAGCAAATGAAAAGTCCGACTTCTTTTTTCTGAATTTGGTCGAGGCTTGAAACACAAAAATCCCAAACTATTTTCTGAATTTTTCCGGCATGGATGGAGCCTCCGATGATTACCCGGTCGAATTCGGCAATTGATGGAGAAGGATTGTCGCGCAAATCGACTCTTAAAACATCTCCGGAAAGTTTTTGGGATAATTCCGCAACTGCTTTTTCAGTGCAACCGTGGTTTGTGGTGTAAATGATTATTGTTTTCATATTTCTGTTTTTAGTGGCTTTCTTTCAAAGTTACGGAATCAGAACCGATGTATCATTCAGTTTTGTCATAGTTTTCGCGTATTTTTTGTGTTTTTCAGGATTAAATCGAACAAAAAAAAATGACGAAGGTTAATTCAACTGTATCTTTTTCAGGATTAAAATAAAAGACAATTCAATCTGATTAAGAATAAATGATTATTTTTGCAGTCCAAAATTTTAAAGCCATGATGAGTTTTATTAAACCTGACATAAAAATTGACGAAAGCTTTTACAAGATCGAAGAAGTCAGGCAGTTGACCGAAGAAACATTTTCATTGAAACTACCAAAAGCGCGTTTTGCATTTAAAGCCGGCCAGCACATTTCGCTCGGAATTCACGGCGATTATCAGAGTCGTGAGTATTCGATTTACAGCGGGGCAAACGATAAAAATCTGGAAGTGCTCGTTAAGGAAGTTGACAATGGCTATTTTACGCCAAAACTACGGAAGCTGAAAGCCGGCGATCTGGTTGAAATCCATGGGCCGTTCGGCAAATTCGGCATCGAACCCAAAGAAGCCGAAACCGGAAAGTTTGTTTTCATAGCCAGCGGTACCGGCATTGCCCCTTTTCGCAGCATTGTGCGTACTTATCCTGAAATTGATTACAAACTGATTCACGGAGTCAGGTATTCGAAAGAAGCCTACGACTGGCACGAATATGCTGAAGACCGCCGGGTTCTGTGCACCAGCCGCGATGATCAGGGCACCTACCAGGGACGTCTCACCGGATACCTGAAAAATTGTACTTTTGCTCCCGAAACTCAGTTTTACCTCTGCGGAAACAGCGACATGATTTTTGATGCGCTGGAAATTCTGAAGGAAATGGGATTTGATCGCGATCAGATTCACTGTGAAGTTTATTTTTAATAAGAAAGAGATACTGAAATTTGGACTTCGAGTCAGCTTTTCAGTCACAATATTTAGAAGATGAAATATCACCTGATTACATTGGGATGCCAGATGAACCTGTCGGACAGCGAACGCGTCAGTGCGGTTCTTGAAACGATGGGTTATGAGCGTACGGATAAGGAGGAGGATGCCAATTTATTGGGAATGCTGGCTTGTTCGGTGCGTCAAAAGCCGATCGACAAAGTGTACAATAAAATTGCCCAGTGGAACAAATGGAAAAATAAAAGGAACCTGATCACGTTTGTTTCTGGTTGCATCCTCCCTGCCGACAAGGAAAAATTCCTGAAAACCTTTGACTTTGTTTTCCCGATGAGCGAACTGGGGCAATTCCCGGATATGATCCGTGAATATGGAATTGTTACGCCAGCCGGATTAAAACAGATGAAACCGGTGATGCCCAAAAATGAACATATTGCCCAGATGTGGCACATCAAACCAAAATATCAGTCAACTTACGAAGCTTTTGTGCCAATTCAGAATGGCTGCGATAAGTTTTGCACCTTCTGTGCGGTGCCATATACCCGTGGTCGCGAGGTTTCCCGTCCTTCCGAAGAAATTATCGATGAAATTCGTCACCTCGTGATGCAGGGATATAAATCGATCACGCTTTTGGGTCAGAATGTCAATTCGTACGGATTGGATAAAGCCGGTGAAGAAATCAATTTTGCTGAGCTGCTTCGCCAGATTGGTGAATATGGCAAAACTTCAGGAGAAGAATTCTGGGTGTATTTTACTTCGCCGCATCCACACGATATGAACCGCGATGTGATTGAAGTAATTGCTTCATACGATTGTCTTGCCAAACAGATTCACCTGCCGATGCAGAGTGGTGATGAGCGGGTGCTGATTAAAATGAACCGCCGCCATTCGATGGATAAATACCGCCGCATTGTAGCCGACATCCGCGAACTGATTCCTCAGGCAACTTTATTTACCGATATTATCGTTGGATTTTCGAGCGAAGGTGAAGCTGAATTTCAGAATACGGTAGCTGCAATGGAAGAATTCGGTTTTAACATGGCCTACATTGCCATGTATTCTCCACGTCCGGGAGCTGCCAGTTACCGCTGGGAAAATGAAGTTTCAACAGAAGATAAAAAAGATCGCCTGCACCGTTCTTCAGAAGTACTGAAAAATGTTTCACGCAGATATAACGAGACCCTGGTTGGTAAAACATTGAGGGTTTTGGTCAACGGAACCGACCGCAAAACTGGTTTTTCAACCGGATCATCCGAAGGAAAACTGATTGTTCGGCTCGATCGTTATGATGCTTCACTGATGGGGAAAATTGTGGATGTGAAAATTACTTCTGCAGCCGATTTTTCGATGAGCGGGGAATTGCAGGAGGTTCTCAGTTTTCAGTCTCAGTAAACAGTTTTTGACTATTGAAATACAATTGATATCATCATAGATTTTGAAATAATACTTCTCAACGTTGCATTATCCTTTGCCGTCACATTTATGTGACGGATAGATAAAGGAAATTATTTAGGCGCATCGAGCAAAAGATTGAAACTAAAGGTGACTTGCGCCGCAGATGAGGAAATCCTGATATCCTCTAAATCAATTAATTAGAAAACATGTCCGTGAATACAAACGAAAAGAAAAAGGTAGCCTTTAAAACCCTTGGCTGCCGGCTCAATCAATACGAAACCGATGCACTGGTTACCGATTTCGACGAGGCTGGTTACCAGCTGGTAAATTTTGACGAATCGCCCGATGTTGTCATCGTAAATACCTGTACGGTGACCAATCAAAGCGACCAGAAATCCAGAACGACAATCAGTCAGGCTGCACGCAAAAACAAGAATGCGGTGGTGGTGGTTACCGGCTGCATGGCCAATAATTTCAAGCAAAAACTCGAGAGTCAGGATAATATCACATTTGTGGTTGAAAACAACCGGAAAAGTTCGGTTTTATCCTTGGTTGATGCCCATTTTTCCGGAGAAATTATGCATCCGGACCAGTTGCCTCAGGATGTGTTTCGTTACGAGCCGGTTCGCAAAAGTTTGCATACCCGCAGTGCGGTGAAGATTCAGGATGGATGCGACAATTTTTGTACGTTTTGTATCATTCCGATGGTTCGCGGAAGAGCTGTTTCAAGGCCAGTGTCTGAGGTTCTGGAAAGTGTGCGAAAAACCATCGATAACGGATTTAAAGAGATTGTGATTACCGGTGTAAATATTGGCCGGTACGAAGATGGCGAAGCACGGTTTGAAGATCTGCTGGCTCAGGTTCTGGAAGTTCCGGGAGATTTTCGGGTGCGCATTTCTTCGCTCGAACCGGATGGTTTTGGCGACCGTTTTGTGGAACTGTTTAAACATCCGAAACTGATGCCTCACCTGCATCTCTGCTTGCAAAGCGGTTCAGAAAAAACTCTGCTCCGGATGCGCCGGATGTACGATGTGGAGCAGTTTCGTAAAACCATCAATCAATTCAGGGCCGTTTATCCTGAATTCAATTTCACAACCGACATCATTGTAGGATTTCCGGGCGAAACCGAAGAGGAATTTCAGCAAACACTCGATGCCGTGAAGGAGTTTAATTTCAGTCACGTACATACCTTCAAATATTCTGTCCGGAAAGGAACACGGGCTGAACGGCTCGAAAATCATATTCCTGAAAAGCTAAAGACTGAACGTTCGGCGCTGGTCAGAGAACTTTCAGAAGAAAATAAAATGAATTATCTGAAATCCTTTATCGGAAAATCTGAAGAAGTGCTGGTTGAAAAAGTTGCGCAGGGAGTTGCCAACGGATACGGACAGCATTATATTCCGGTTCGGTTTAAGGCTTCAGGCGTTCAGAAAAATACGGTTCACAGCATAAAGCTTACTGAAATAAGGGGTGCAAGCGAAAATATGTACCTGTTTGGTGAACTAATTGATTAGTTTTATTGTCTAAATGATTTAAACTATTCTGTTTAATCAAATGACTGAAAAAATTAAACAAAAAGAATTGCGTACGAATTCAGCTGTTTTTCAGGAAAACTTCCGGAATTATGAGGAAGTACTGAAAATATTCAGGCAAAAACTGGTTCTGGTAAGTTCGCACGGTTCCGAATCGGCCAAAGAGAAGCACCGTTCACGCGGTAAATTACTTGCCCGTGAGCGAATTAACTTACTGGTCGATTCGCAAACCCCTTTTCTTGAACTTTCTTCATTTGCTGCATACAATCAATACGAGAATGCTTTTCCTTCCGCCGGAATTATTACCGGGATCGGTGTGGTACAGGGTCGCGAATGCCTGATTATTGCCAACGATGCCACGGTTAAAGGTGGAACCTACATTCGCGAAACCATCAAAAAACATGTACGGGCGCAGGAAATTGCCCGTCAAAACAAACTGATTTGTATTTATTTGGTCGATTCGGGAGGAATTTTTCTTCCTGAACAGGCTCATGTATTCCCCGACCGTTTTGATTTTGGCCGGGTTTTTTACAACCAGGCACGCATGTCAGCCGAAGGAATTCCACAGATTTCGGTCGTGATGGGCTCATGTACAGCCGGGGGTGCTTATGTTCCGGCAATGAGCGACGAAACAATCATGGTTCGAAACCAGGGCACCATTTTTATTGGTGGTCCGCCTTTGGTGAAAGCTGCTACCGGCGAAGAAGTTTCTCCGGAAGAACTGGGTGGAGCCGACGTTCATACCCGAATTTCAGGAGTGGCCGACCACATGGCTGAAGACGATGTGGATGCCCTGAAGATCTGCCGCAGGATTGTGGCCGGATTACCTCTTCAGGAAAAGCAAAAAATAAATATTCGGGAGGTAAAAGAACCAGAATTCCCTGCAGATGAGTTGTACGGATTTTTGCCTTCAGACCTGAAAAAACCGATCAATGCACATGCAATCATCGAGCGTTTGGTGGATGGCAGCGAATTTCAGGAATTTAAAGCCAACTACGGAAAAACACTGGTGACCGGCTTTGCACACATTTGGGGTTTCCCGGTTGGGATCCTTGCCAACAACAGTTTTTTAACTTCGGAAAGTTCGCTGAAAGGCGCACATTTTATTCAACTGTGTGGTCAGCGAAAAGTTCCATTGTTATTTTTACAGAATATCACCGGCTTTATTGTCGGCAAAAAGTATGAACATCAGGGGATTGCCCGAGATGGTGCCAAGCTGATAAATGCAGTTGCAAACGCAAATGTTCCAAAATTTACTGTTGTTATCGGTGGCTCGTTTGGGGCCGGAAACTACGCGATGGCCGGACGGTCATTCGATCCTAATTTTCTTTTTATGTGGCCGCATTCGCGCATTTCGGTGATGGGTGGTGAGCAGGCTGCCGGAGTCCTAAAAACGATTGGGAACGATGGGGCAGCTGATTCATTGCTCGCTCAGTTTGAGGAAGAGAGTTCAGCTTATTACAGTTCGTCGCGGCTTTGGGACGATGGAATTATTGACCCTGCTGATACCCGAAAAATTCTGGCAATGGCTATTTCGGTTTCCCTTAATCGTCCGTTTGGCGAACCGGGTTATGGTGTTTTCAGGATGTAATGAAGCCCCCTTCCCGTTCCCCCAAAGGGGAAAGCTAAAAAAGAAAAACTAATGATTGCACAATTTATAATCTATATTATTTAAATGACAGAAGGTAAATCATCAAATACAGAGTCATCAAGCCCCCTCTATCGGAGGGGGTTGGGGGAGGCTTCCTATAAATATATTGAAGTTAGGGTAGAGGAATCGTTGGTCCGGATTACACTTAACCGGCCTGAACGGCACAATGCCCTGATTCTGGAACTGATTTCGGAACTTGATCAGGCCCTGGATGAGATCGCTAAACGGACCGATCTGAATTTTCTGATTTTATCAGGAAAAGGCCGTTCGTTTTGTGCAGGTGCCGATATGAACTGGTTTTATGGCTCGGATGAACGTACGATTGAGGAAAGTACCCTGCAATATAAGCAACTGGCCGATTTGTTACTGAAATTGTATCAGTTGCCTCTGGTCACCATTGCGGTTGTTCGCGGTAATGTTTTTGGTGGAGGAATCGGTTTGATGGCTGCCTGTGATTTTGTTCTTGGCGAAGCTAAAACCCGGTTCATGTTCAGCGAAGTGAAACTTGGATTGCTGCCGGCAACTATTTTGCCTTTTGTTGCCAAACGATTGTCGGTTCAGAATCTGCGAAAATGGGTTTTGACCGGAAATATGTTCAGTGTAGATGAAGCCAATCAAGCTGGATTGGTTGATGTTTTGTATGACGAAAGCCGATTGGATGCAGTATTGTACGGTTTTATTTCCTTGTTCGAAGCCGCAGCGCCCAGTGCCGTCAAAAAAGCGAAACTGTTGATTAATCAGGTGGTTTCCGGAGATATTGATGTGACTGAAACCCAGGTTACAGCTCGAATTCTGGCCGAGGCACTTTCACTGCCCGATGGTCAGGAAGGCATCCGGGCTTTTCTGGAGAAACGCAAACCTGAATGGGGAAAGTAATCAACGCAATAAAAAACAAACATTTGACTTCATTCAATAAAATACTCATAGCCAACCGTGGCGAAATTGCTGTTCGGATCATTCAGGCGGCAAAGTTATCCGGAATTCATACTGTAGCAATTTATGCCGCCGATGATTCGGAATCGCTGCATGTATGGATGGCTGATGAAGCTGTCCTTCTACCGGGCAAAAACCTGAATGAAACTTACCTGAATCAAAATCACATTATAAAAATAGCGGTTGAAAAGCAGGCTGACGCGATTCATCCCGGTTATGGATTTTTATCCGAGAATGCCGGATTTGCAAAGAAAGTAGCGGATGCAGGTCTTATCTTTATTGGCCCGTCGCCAGAGAATATCCGTCTGATGGGCGAAAAAAATCAAGCCCTTGACTACGTCAGAACATTGAATATTCCGGTTTTGCCTTCCTTTCGTGGTACTGTCGGCGAATTAGCGGGCCAAATTAACGAGCTTGAATTTCCGGTTATGGTGAAAGCTTCCGGAGGTGGAGGGGGAAAGGGAATGGTCATATGCAATTCGCCTGAAGAATTGTTACCTGCCCTCGAAAAAGCGGAACGGCAGGCGTTTGATTATTTTGGAAACGGAGAATTGTTTGTCGAAAAATATTTACCCCGGGCCCGGCACATCGAAGTTCAGTTGATGGCCGACCATCATGGAAATGTACTGCATTTTTTCGAGCGCGAATGTTCGGTTCAGCGCAGGTTTCAAAAGATCATCGAAGAAGCGCCTTCGCCTTCGGTTGACGAAAAATTGCGTGCGGAATTAACTTCTGCAGCCGTGCATATTGCCCGTTCGATGAATTACCGCAATGCCGGAACCGTTGAGTTTCTGCTCGGTGAATCAGGGAAATTTTACTTCCTGGAAATGAATACACGCATCCAGGTGGAGCATCCGGTAACCGAAATGATCACAAATTCGGATTTGGTTTCGCTGCAGATCCAGGTGGCTGCCGGAAATGAACTTGAAATTAAACAGGAAGATCTGAAAATTTCAGGGCATGCAATTGAAGTGCGGCTTTGTGCCGAAGATGCTGAAAATACTTTTAAGCCTTCAGCCGGACATCTTCAGCTTTGGCGTGTTCCGGAGCAGGATAACTTAAGGATTGAAACTTTTGTACACGAAGGAATACAGGTCTCGCCCAACTATGATTCACTGATTGCGAAATTTATTGTTTGGGGCAGGAATCGGGAACAGGCTCTGGATAAAATGCAACTGGTTTTGTCGAATACCACGCTTTCCGGTGTACATTCAAATCTTCCGTTTTTATCCGGGTTGATTGAAAATGAGGTGATCCGTAAGAACGAAATTTATACCCGATATGTGGATGAACACCTGGCTATTCTGAACCAACAGATTCAGGAACGGAAAAAACTGATCGATCAAAACCACCTGGTGATTGCATATCTTATCACACATTTTTATCAACCAAATCACTCCGGAAGGTCGGTCTGGAACCAGATTGGATTCTGGCGCATTACAAATGCGTTTGAAGTTACGGCTGACGGACAAAAATTTACCGGTAAAATTTCCGGAACATCAACCAATCAGGAGTTTACAGTAAATAATCAAAATTTTCGTGTTTCAGACATTCAGATGAATGGGAATCAGCTTTTGATGAATATAAATCAACATTCGGTAAGATATTATTGTGTTGATAATAAGACTGAAACACTTGTTTTGGTGGGTGGATTTTCATTTGCCTTAAGAAGTAATCTGGTGCTCAGTCAGGTGTCGGTGCATAACAAAAATGTCGCTGCATCGAATGTTTTTCAAAACCTTATTTGCGCCGATTTGTTTGGGAAGGTGTTGAAATTAAATTATCGCGAAGGCGATCTGGTTCCTGCAGGTCAGATATTACTGACACTGGAATCGATGAAGACAGAAATTCATGTGCTTTGTCCGGTTGATGCAAAGGTGAAAAAAATGCATGTAAAAGCCGGAAATGCCGTGATTGAGAAACAGTTACTGGTTGAGATGGAAGCCCCATCCAACTCCCCCAATAGGGGAGAGATTGAAGAAGTGATGGCGTTGAAGAGTTGATTCTATAAGACAAATAGTAATAATTGCACTCAGGAAAGTCACCCTTCGGGGGATTTAGGGGGCTATAAATTTATTATATGAATGCATTGCTAAAAGAGAAACATCACCAGATCAGAGAAATGGTGAGGCAATTTGCGGAGAAGATTATTAAACCTGTGATTGATGATTTTGATGAACAGGAAATTTTCCCGATTGAACTGGTTCGTGAAATGGGTAAAACCGGCATTCTGGGAATGAATGCTCCGGTTGAGTTTGGCGGACAGGGCAGCGATTATCTTTCCTACATTATAGCCATTGAAGAAGTTGCCCGGGTGGATAGCTCAATGGCAGCTACACTGGCAGCGCACAATTCCCTTGGAGTAGGACCAATTGTTCAGTTTGGATCTCAGGAACAGAAAGAAAAATTTCTGCCTGCCTTGTGCACCGGCGAAAAACTCTGGGCATTTGGACTAACCGAAGAAAACGCGGGTTCTGATGCGCAGGGGGTTGAAACGACCGCCGAAATTTCAGGAAATGAATTTATTGTGAATGGCTCGAAAAAATACATCACCAACGGAACTTCGGAAATATCTGCAGGAATGACCACTCTGGCATTGACCGGCGAAAAAGACGGGCGCAAAGAATTCACGGCAATCCTGATTGAAAAAGAGCGTCAGGGATTTATTCGCGAAACAATGAAAAGCAAACTCGTTTGGCGGGCTGCTGATAATGGAATTCTGTATTTTAACGATTGCCGGGTACCACTCGAAAATCAACTAGGAGAGACCGGTTATGGTTTTAAAATTATGCTGAAAACATTGGATTCGGGTCGTTTGTCGATTGCTGCCATCGGTTTGGGTTTGGCGCAGGGGGCATACGAAATGGCCCGGGCATATGCCAAACATCGGAAACAATTTGGCAAATCACTCAGTGATTTTCAGGTAATTGCTTTTAAACTGGCCGACATGGCTTTGAAAATTGAAAATGCCCGTAACACGCTGTATAATGCCTGCTGGTTGAAAGATAACAACCAACCTTTCGCGCAACAGGCAGCGATGGCCAAATTATATTGTTCTGAAATTGCCCGCGAAGTGGCTGATGAAGCTGTTCAGATTTTAGGTGGCGCCGGTTTGTTTAAAAACCGCGAATGGCCGATTGAACGTTTTTACCGAGACCAGCGTTTGCTGCAAATCGGTGAGGGAACTTCCGAAATCCTCCGGATGGTGATTTCACGGAATCTATTGAAAGAATAATGAGAGTGTTGCCTAAATTTTATCAGAAACCTCGATAATAAATGAAAAAGCTGTAATTTTCCAAAGAATTAAACACAAAGACACGAAGACACAAAAGTTGTTTAGGAACTATTTCTAATTCTTTGTGCCTTTGTGTCTTCGTGTTGAAAACTGAATTTCTAATGAGTACAGACCGCAAACTCGAACACATCAACCTGGCGCTTGATTCACAAACAAAACTCACCGAACAGGATCTTCGTTTTAATTACGAACCCATGCTTTCAGCCCATCCTGAAAACCTTGATTTAAGCATTCCGTTTTTAGGTAAAATCCTGCAAACTCCGATTTGGGTTTCGAGCATGACTGGCGGAACGGGTGTCGCTCAGTCGATTAACCGGAATATTGCCCGGGCCTGCCGCGAATTTGGAATGGGAATGGGGCTTGGTTCATGCCGTAAAATACTATTCGATAAAACTCATTGGGCCGATTTTGATTTCCGCGATGAAATTGGCGATCAACCTTTTTGGGCTAATTTGGGAATCGCGCAGATAGAAGAATTACTCCTTTCAAGAAATATTCAGGCAATCGTTGATTTGGTTGGCAACTTGCGTGCCGACGGATTAATTATTCATGTTAATCCGCTGCAGGAATGGTTTCAGCCCGAAGGAAACCGTTTGAAACAAGCACCGGTTGATACGATTCGTCAACTGCTCGAATTGGTTCAGGTTAAAATTATAGTGAAAGAAGTGGGGCAGGGTTTAGGTCCCGAAAGTTTGAAACAGTTGCTTGACCTTCCAATCGAAGCCATTGAATTTGGCGCTTATGGCGGCACCAATTTTTCAAAATTGGAGATGTTGCGCGATGATGAACAAAAACTGGCAGCCAATCTGCCTTTTGCCTTTGTAGGTCAGTCAGCCGAACAAATGGTGGATTCGGTGAATCAAATCCTGAACGTAAATCCAAATCCGGCCTGTAATCAACTCATCATTTCCGGAGGAATCCAGAATGCGCTGGATGGTTATTACCTGACTTCGAAAAGTCAGATGCCATCTGTTTTTGGAATGGCTTCAGCTGTTTTGAAACATGCATCTGAAAGCTATGAATCGCTTGAAACTTTTCTTAAAAATCAGGTTCAGGCGCTCAGTCTGGCAAAAACCTATCTGAAAATTAATCCCGATTATCATGGATAATTCCATTATACAAGGATTCTCAAAATATTCCAAACAGCAACGAATCAGTGCCTTGATTCAGAAATATAATTTTGATCCGAACCTGGCAGATTGGCTTCGTACTTTTGAATCAACCGATGAAACCACGCGAAAGATCATCGACGATCTGAGCGAAAATCCGGTTTCCGGTTTTCAACTTCCCTTTTCTCTTGCTCCGAATTTTGTAGTAAATAGTAAAAATCTATTTTTTCCATTGGTATCCGAAGAAAGTTCGGTGGTGGCAGCTTTGGGCAACGCTGCCGGATTCTGGGCCCGTCGCGGCGGTTTTTATGCTGAAGTTTTGGGAACTGAAAAAAAAGGACAGCTACATTTTAACTGGAAAGGAAATCCGGAGAAATTACGGCAGCTTTTTCCTGAAATAAAAGAAAAACTGTTTGCCGAAAGTGCTTTCCTGACCGCTAAAATGGAAGAACGTGGCGGTGGGATCAGTTCCATCGAACTGAAGGAAATGACCGGCGTTTTGCCTGATTATTTTCAACTGGATGCCGGTTTCGAAACCTGCGACGCTATGGGTGCGAATTTTATCAATTCCTGTCTGGAACAGTTTGGGAAAAGCATTCAGCATTATTTTCAGACCAGCGAGAAAGTTTCCGGAGAAGAGCGGGAGTGTGTGATTATCATGGCCATTCTTTCGAATTATACTCCTGAAAGTCGGGTGCTTGCCTGGGTGGAATGTCCGGTCGTGAATCTGCTTGATGGAAAATCGCCGGAAGAGTGCCGACAGTTCGCCGAAAAATTTGAACGGGCAATCCGTATTTCGCAGGCCGATGTTTCAAGGGCGGTGACACATAACAAGGGAATTTTTAACGGTATCGATGCGCTTGCTGTGGCAACAGGCAATGACTTTCGGGCCATCGAAGCCTGTGGTCATGCATTTGCCGCTCGAACCGGCCAATACAGTGGTTTGTCTGATGTTCAGATTCGGGATGGAAATTTCCGGTTCAGTATCGAACTGGCTCTGGCAGTCGGTGTGGTCGGAGGAGTAACCGCTGTTCATCCGCTGGCTAAACTGGCCATGCGAATTCTGGACAATCCAACCGCAAAGGAATTGATGATGTACCTTGCAATTGCAGGTCTCGCATCCAATTTTGGAGCAGTGAAGGCACTCGTTTCAGTTGGAATTCAGCGGGGACACATGAAGATGCATTTAAGCAATATCCTGAATCAGTTGAATATTCCGGAGAAAAACCGGATTGTAATCGAGCAGTATTTTCAGGATAAAACGGTAAGTTTCTCGGCGGTTGAGGAATACTGGAAATCGATAAATAAACATTGAAATTTATCTAATTTTCTCTGTGAAACTCTGTGTATTCTCCATTAACTCTATGATTGATTTTTTCTTACCACAGAGAACACAGAGAAAAAACACAACTAAAAACTATTGTCAATACTCAAACCATATCACGCCAACGGAAAGCTGCTTTTAACCGCCGAATATCTGGTGCTTCACGGCGCCAAAGCAATTGCTCTGCCGCTCAAATCCGGCCAGCAGCTGACCGTTTCTCAAAACCCGGAGGCCAATTCGATTTTATGGAATGCATATTATCAGGACCAGCTTTGGTTTTCATGCAAACTTTCGCCGGATGAATTTTCGGTGATCGAAACCAGTTCTCCGGGAAAAGCCCAGATACTCAGCAAATTGTTTCAAAACATACTAAAGCTGAATCCCGGACTTTCGGTTGCCACCGGAACTATATTCGAAACTGTTCTGGACGCCAATCCGGAGTGGGGTTTTGGCAGCAGCAGCACCCTGGTGAGCTTGATTTCGCAATGGGGCGGGATTGATCCGTTTCTCCTGAATGAACTGGTGTTTGGCGGCTCGGGTTTCGATGTTGCCTGTGCCAAAGCAAACGGGCCGATTTTTTATACCCGGAATGAACCTGTTCAGAAAATTAATCTGGATTACCCGTTTGAAGATCAACTTTTTTTGCTGTATTCGGGACAAAAAATGAAAACCAATCCGGAAGTCAGTACTTTTTTGAAGAAGTCGAAACCGGATGAGCGGTTGGTCCGGGAAATCTCCGGTTTATCCGATGAGTTTGCCAGGTGCCGGAATCAGGAAGAATTTAACCGATTGATTCGTCTGCATGAGAATATAATTGGAATTCTGATTGGCAAAACGCCGGTAAAACAGGTCTATTTCCCCGACTTTGACGGTGTACTGAAATCGCTGGGAGCCTGGGGTGGCGATTTCTATCTGGTCTCAACAGCCATGCCTTTTCAGACTGTAAAGAAATACTTCGAAAACAAAGGATTGACTACTTTGTTGAGGTGGAATGACTGGATACTTAAACGGAAACAATCATGACCAATTCGATTAAACATGCTAAGCTAAAATCAAAATGGCGATGCCCATCGAATATTGCCCTGGTGAAATATTGGGGGAAATGCGATTTTCAGAAGCCCATGAATCCGTCGCTGAGCTTTGTGCTTCAGAATGCATTTACTGAAACATCGGTTGAATTATATAAGGACGGAGGCGAAAAAGTAGAGTTCTTTTTTGAGGGTGTTGCAAGTTTATTTAGCGAGCGGATTGAAAAATACCTGGATCACCTCACAGAATCAATGCCCTGGATTAATCACTATAATTTTCGGATTTACAGCCGGAACAGTTTTCCACACTCTGCTGGAATTGCTTCTTCCGCTTCGTCATTTGGAGCCCTGGCATTGTGCCTGACCGAACTGGATTTTCATTTTTCAGGAAAAAATACCGACTCTTCGGAGTTTTTGACAAAGGCTTCCGAACTGGCACGAATGGGCAGCGGGAGCGCCTGTCGTTCGGTGTATCCCGGATTTGCGATGTGGGGAAAATCTCACTTGTTCGAATCGTGCCGCGACGAATATGCTGTTCCTGTTTCTGAGGGCGTTCACCCTGTTTTTTCAGGTCTAAAAGATGCGATTTTAATGGTCGATTCGGGAACAAAATCAGTCAGCAGTTCGGTTGGTCATAAATTGATGGATGATCACATTTACCAGCGTTCCAGGATTGCTCAGGCATACGAAAATATAAATGAATTGTATCTGGCTCTCCTGACCGGAGATATCGAAAAATTCATCGATGTGGTTGAAAACGAGGCGTTAAGTTTACATGCCATGATGATGACTTCCAATCCGTCGTTCATACTGCTGAAACCAAATAGTTTGGAACTGATCAATCGGATTCGTCAGTTTAGGGAGAAGATGAAGATCGCAGTTTGTTTTACGATCGATGCCGGTCCAAATATTCATATGCTTTATTTTCAGGAAAATGAAACCGACGTAAAAGCGTTTATCGAACGGGAACTACTGGATTTCTGCGAAAACGGGAAGTGGATTGATGATCGGATTGGCGCCGGGCCGGAAAGGTTGAAGGATTGAAGGACTGAAGGATTGAAGGGTTGAACTCCTGAAGGCTGAATTTCAGATAGTACGGTCAGGACAAATCGTGTATTGAATTATTGAATTCCTGAAGGATTGTTTTGCAAATAATACGGTCAGGACATATCCTGACCTTTTTAAATTATAAACGGACAGGACATGTCCTGTCCCTACTATAGATTCTGCATTATGTGTGATAAATTTAACTCGAAACTGCTGCTTTTTGGCGAATACGGATTGATGTTCGACGCGATGGCACTGTCGGTTCCGTTCGAACGGTTTTCGGGTTTTCTGGATTTTGATTCAGATGGATCGTATCCGGAGAGTACCGCTGAAATTTTAAGATTTCATGAGCACCTGAAATCCGGAGAATCGTTTCAGAAATTGAATTTTTCGCTCAATTTAATTCTGTTGGAATCGGATTTGAACAAAGGATTATTTTTCAATTCGACTATTCCTCAGCAGTATGGCGTTGGAAGTTCAGGGGCATTGGTGGCTGCGCTCTTTTACCGGTACGCTGCCGGTGAAATTCCTGCTTCAGATTTTAATCCGAATTTACTGAAAGCTGATTTTGCTTTGCTCGAAAGTTATTTTCACGGCAAAAGTTCAGGTGTCGATCCCTTAATTTCATTTTTGAACCAACCCATGATGATTGATTCAAAGAGAACTGTTCAAAAAGTGGATTTTAACCTGAAACAGACTGGATTGACTGTTGCACTTATCGACACCAAAACAACCGGCGCTACCGGTCCGCTGGTTCAGCATTTTATCGACCGGTTTAATTATCCTGAATTTGAAAGAGCTTTTGGAACGCAATTTATTCCGGCAAATAACGGTAGTATTGAATCGATTCTTAACGGCAATATATCAGCGTTTTTCCTGAATCTGGAACAACTCATTCGCTTTGAACTGGAACATTTTCAGCGTATGTTTACCGGCGATTTCAGTTCAATGATTAAAGGCGCCTTGGACGAAAAGGTTTATGTTAAACTTTTAGGTTCAGGAGGGGGTGGTTTCCTGCTTGCATTTGCTGAATCGGAAAATACGATGAAAGCCTGGGCAGAAAATGCTGGAATTGAATTGCTATACGTCTAAATTAGTGAGGGGGTGACTCAAAGTCACCCCCTCACTAATTAAATCAATATTTTTTACTCTTCTTTAGGTTTTTTATTCACCTGTGGCTTTTTTCTGGGTGGCCGGTTTCTGTTCCGGTTTTGTCTTGGCTTCCCATCATTTGGCCGGTTTTCATTTGGTTTGGTTTCAATCACCTGGTTTTCAACAGGTCTTCTTTCCAGGGGTTTGTTTTCCTGATTTCTGGTCTCCTGTGGCGGTCTGTTTCCTTGCGGACCTTTCCCGGAGGATCTTCTGTTCCGGTTATTCCGGTTTTTCTTCTGTTCCGGTTTGTCGAAGAATTTCTGATCCAATTCGCCAACATTCATCATATTCTCTTTCTTCGCTTCCGGTTCAGAGTACAGGTCGATCGATGGTTTTTGCCCGCGTTTATTGGCATTCAGGAATTTCTTGACATCTTCCAGATCAAGTACAAAAACACGTCCGCCATCACTTTGTGAGTAGCTGTACCAAACTTTTTTCTGAAGGATATCCGTCTTAAACTGACGGGCCTGTCCTTTATCGGTTTCAATGGTCAGCAATTCGTTCGGGAAATCTTCCAAAGCTTCCAGATAATGATCGAGTTCATAAGTCAGGCAGCATTTCAGCTTTCCGCAACGACCGGCCATTTTTTCGGCATTTGGCGACAAACCCTGTTTGATGGCTGCATCGGAAGTGACACTCGAAAAATCGGTGCGCCAGGTTGAACAGCACAAAGCGCGTCCGCAAGATCCGATTCCGCCAATCCGACCGGCTTCCTGACGAACGCCAATCTGCTTCATTTCGATTTTAATTCCGAATTCGCGGGCATAAAGTTTAATCAACTCCCTGAAATCGACCCGGTCTTCAGCAATGTAAAAGAAAATAGCCTTGTTGTTGTCGCCACGGAATTCCACATCACCGATTTTCATGTTCAGGCCAAGTTCGTTGGCAATCACCCGGGCGCGAATCATGACTTTATTTTCACGGGCCTTGGCTTCTTCCCATTTAATCACATCGGCCGGAGTGGCTTTGCGGTAAATTTTATTCCACTCGTAACGTTCCGGTTTTTTTACTTTTCGTTTAAACTGAAGTTCGGCCAGTTTGCCGGTTAATGAAACCGCTCCGATATCATGGCCCGGCGAACATGAAACGACAACCAGTTCATCGCGTTTTAAATGAATACCATCTTCGTTTCGGTAGAATTCCTTGCGGGTTCCTTTGAAACGTATTTCCACGATGTTCGATTCGTTGGTAGTATCTGGTATATCGTTGAGCCAATCGTATGTGCCAAGCATGGCTGGCCGGTCTAAATCAGTATTTGCGTTGCATCCGCTGCATCCCATATCTCTCTTTTTTTAGAACAAAGGGACAATATTATCAAATTTTGGCCACACTTGCTATTTTTATTCTGTCTAAATAGAGATTGGGGCTGGTCGTTGTGCAAAATTTTTAAGTTGGGTTAAGTCCTGTTCTCTTTTTTCTTTCGCTCTGCACGAGGTTCAGGATTAAGACAAATAATCTATCTTTAAAACCTAAAATCGCAGATATGAAATTTCGTATAGTTCTCCTGATATTTCTTTCGATATTCTCTTTTCAAAAAACAATTCAGGCACAAACCCTAAGTCAGACGGCACAAATCAGTATTTTAACCTGTGACCCCGGCAAGGAAGTGTATTCGATGTACGGGCACACTGCGATTCGGGTAAATGATTCGGCGAGGGGATTTGACGCGGTCTTTAATTACGGGGTTTTTAGTTTCGAAACGCCGAATTTTATGTACCGTTTTGCCAAAGGACAAACTGATTATCTGATGGTTGGTCAGAAGTTTAGTAGTTTTATTCCTGAATATGAAGAAGAACAGCGCAGTGTTTACGAACAGGTGCTCAATCTTTCGCCGGAAGGGAAAGAGAAATTATACCAGGCTCTTATTGAAAATGCCAGGCCCGAAAACCGGGAGTACCGCTATAATTTTTTCATGGATAATTGTGCGACCCGGATCCGCGATATGATTGAGAAAAATGGGGGCTCAAAAATTACATTTACAGATAATCACCCGACTGAAAGTTACCGCGATCTGATTAAATATTTTCATCATTCCTTCCGCTGGATCGACTTTGGGATTGATTTGCTAGTTGGTAAAAAAGCAGAAGAAACTGTTTCAGCATACGGGCAGATGTTTTTGCCTGAATATTTGTTTAACCAGTTTGCCCAAGCCAGAATTTCAGTTGACGGAACTGAACAGCCGCTGGTTTCAGGAACACGCACCCTGGTTGAGTTTCCAAATTCGAAACTGAATTCGGACTGGCCCTGGCCTGCGATTGTATTTGGCCTGCTGTTTTTGCTTGTGGCTGCAATTTCAGTTCGTGCATATTTCAGGAAAAAAAGAACCGAATGGCTCGATTACTGGCTTCTGGCACTCACCGGAATTGCCGGATTAATTATTGGCTGGTTCACGTTGTATTCCGAACATCCGGCGATGAGCCCGAATTATAATCTGTTGTGGGCATTTCCGCTGAACCTTGTTTTTGTTTTTATCTGGAGAGTGAAGAAATGGCGCAATTTTTCAAGGAACTATTTTTACCTCGTTGCGGCTCTTTTGCTACTTTCATTCGTCATCGGCCAGGTATTTAATCCGGCGGTATATTTCATTATCCTGATTTTACTTGTTCGGGCAACTGTAAATTTGCTCCCGGAAACAAAATAATACTGAAAGGGATTCCATCCTTTTTTTAAGGGATGGAATCCCTTCTGGGAAAAGCTTTTGGGGCTAAAGCCCGTATATCTCAGTTGCTTTTCTTCCATTGACTTCAGTCAACGGCTAATGATAATGACAAAAAACCTGAAAACGGCGATTGAAAACTTTTTAACTGATTCTATCAAATTTCCGTGTCATGGGCTGTTCGATCGAAATAGGTACTTTTTCTTCAATCACACTGCTGGTATCCAGTCCAAATGCTTTCACATCGTTGATGCTTAACTTGCGGGTGAAAGCATGGATTCCCATAATCATCGTTTCCCAGGGCGACAGTTTATAATCCTGGGTCATGATCCGGTCGAGGTTAACAAAAAGAAAGTCGGCCGGGAAATGGTGTTTCCGGAGTGATTCATACGAACTGCTAAGTTTAATTTCGCCGCTGGCCACAAGATCTTTCAACACTTCTTTAAAGTACAGGTTGATGCGCGGTTCGATCTTAAATCCCAGGTGAAAATCGATCCGGATTAATGTTCCGGGAATAAACTGGTTGACTTCATAGCTAAAGGTATCCGGTTCGTCCACAATGTTTACGTGCAGCAACCAGTATGTTTGTGCGCGTTTGGGCTGTTTGTTAAAAATCGAATACATGATTTTGGATTCGATCTGGTACAACTGGTTTGCCTTGATGATGTATACCAGGTTGGTGGCGATCCGTGGAATCGTTTGGTCGTTGCTCAGGTCTTCGAATAAGTGCAAATATTTGTTCACATTCGAGAAACTGATGTACCGGTTTTTTATACGGCGACCAAAATACCAACCAATCATGGTAATCAGAAAGATGAATGCCAGTGCAATGGAGAACCAACCGCCATTCGGAAATTTGTGCAAATTGGAAATCAGGAATGAACCTTCGATACTTCCAAAAAGGATGGCTAGAATTCCTAAAAGAATAATCGGAACATTTTTCTGTTTCAGATAGCGGATCAGTAGCAGCGAAGTCATGATCATGGTTATTGTAATCGATAATCCGTAAGCAGCTTCCATATTCGATGACTCCTGAAAAATCAGAACCACCAGAATGACCAGGATCCACAACAGCCAGTTGATAAAGGGGATGTAAACCTGTCCTTTAATTGTGGTCGGGTGCAAAACTTTTATTTTTGGCCAGAAATTCAGTGAAACAGCTTCGCTGATCAGGGTATAGGATCCGGTGATTAATGCCTGACTGGCAATAATCGCAGCAGCGGTAGAGATCAGGATTCCGGGGAAAAGAAACCAGGCAGGCATAATTGAATAAAACGGATTTATTTCGGAAACCGGAATCGGATGATTCATCAGCCAGGCTCCCTGACCAAAATAATTAAGCAACAAGGCAATTTTCACAAAGATCCACGCCATCCGGATATTCTTTATTCCGCAATGGCCCAAATCTGAGTACAAAGCTTCGGCACCGGTGGTGGCAAGAAAAACAGCGCCTAGCAAAATAAATCCCTGAGGATAGTACACCAGAAAATCATAGGCATAATACGGATTCAGTGCAGCAAGGATTTCCGGAGATTTAGCCAGCTGAATAAAGCCAAGAGTTGCCAGCATGGCAAACCAAACAACCATGATCGGGCCAAACGATTTTCCGATAAACCCGGTACCGAATTGCTGAATAAAAAACAAAGCTGAAATGATCATCAAAACCACCGGGATCACAGGTATTTCAGGATTAATCAGCCGAAGTCCCTCAATGGAAGACGTAACCGTTATCGACGGAGTGATAACACCATCAGCCAAAAGCGCTGCACCACCAATCATTGTTATAGTAGCGGCCCAGACCGACTTCTTTTTCATGAGTGCAAACAGGGCAAAGATTCCTCCTTCTCCGTGATTGTCGGCCCGAAGTGTAATGATCACATATTTTAAGGTTGTTTGCAGGGTGAGTGTCCAGAAGACACAGGAGAGTGCTCCGTAAACGAGCAATTTATCGAATTGTTCGGCTCCTGAAATAATTGCCTTGATGACATAAAGCGGGCTGGTACCGATATCTCCAAAAACAATTCCTATGGTTATTAATAATCCGGCAAAGCTAACCTGGTCTAATGCTGGATGATGTTTAACTTTTGACATAGATATGAATATCGAATTTGCTGAAAAAGCCCGGCAAAATTAGATACGAACGAATAGGATTGTTCTGTTGGGTAAGCGTTTTTGCCAGAACTTTTTAATTTATTAAGAATCCAATTTTCGGTGTTGGATATTTAGCTGAAAAACAGTGAAATTGATGTAGTTTTAAATATTTTATTCTGGTTGATTCGGATGTCATTTTTATCATTATTTTTGCTGAAAATTTATATGGATGAAGGCTGTTAAAAATTTGGTTTTGTCCGTTACTTTCCTGATAATCATAGCAGGAACCCTTTTTGCCTCAAACCTGGATAATGGTTCAACCAGATATTTAAATCTGATTGAATCTCCCGAGACTATTTCAAAATCTGAAATCAGGCCTCCTGTTGAATTATGTTATCTGGCCATCGAAACCAATACCGTTACTCAAAACATTTCTGAAGTGCATCGTTTATCTTCGGTATTCGAACTTTTGAGTTGCACGGTTCCTTTAAATTATAACTTCAGAAGACTCTCAAATTTCACCACTTCCAAAAATATTGTATCTTCCATTCCCATTTTTATCAGAGGGCACGCCTTGCGGAATTAGCCTTTTTTAATATCTAAATTATTCAGGAACAATGTGTAGTTATTCTGTTCCTGAATAAAAGACTTATAACACGTTTCGGTTTCACTCAAATACATTGCTGATCTGAAGGGATTTGATAACATGTTGTTGGTCAATTGTTATAACAGATATTTTAAAAAGATTAACGAAATAATTTCAAGCAAAATGGAAAATAATATTCAGGCTAAAGAGCCAAAAAATAAGACATCAAAAGATTTCATCATGTTATTCTTAGTCATTGGGGGTTTAATTGTTGGACTAATGTTGTTGAAATATGCGATAAACGCACTGCATTTGATGTAACAAAGAACTAAAATACTTCATTCTAAAAGCCATACTATGATCGGCAGATCATGGTATGGCTTTTTTTATCTACGTTTAAATGTATAATATTATCTTTGAGTTTTCTAAAATAGGCGGTTATGAATGTTGAAGAATTCACGGAATATTGTATGTCGAAACCAGGCGTCACCGGGGAATTTCCATTTAATGCCACTACCCTGGTTTTTAAGGTGATGGGTAAAATGTGGGCCCTGACTAATCTGGAAGGCGATTGGACCATTTTTCTGAAATGTGATCCGGAGCGGGCCATTGAACTTCGGGAGCGATACCCGGCCATTCAGGGAGCTTTTCACATGAACAAAACACATTGGAATTCCTTATCCATGGATGGATCGTTAAGCACCAAGATGATCCTGGAATTAACAGATCATTCGTACCAGCTGGTGGTGGAAAAATTGCCAAAAAACAAAAAGCCCCTCTAAATCTCCCCGAAGTGGAGACATAGGACAGCTGGAAGATTCTTAACAGACTGATAAACGAAGAACAAATAAACCAAATATGAACAATCAAAAATCCCCCTCTTCAGGAGGGGTTAGGGGAGGCTCCTATGAACTTCGCGGGGAAGAATTTATTGAATTAATTAAACTCCTGAAAATTATGCGGATCAGCGAGTCGGGAGGACAGGCCAAAATGATGGTTGACGATGGCCTGGTATACCGCAATGGCGAGCAGGAATTTCGTAAACGGGCCAAACTCCGGGCTGGCGATGTGATCGAAGTTTTTGAGTTTAAAGTCAAAATTATTTAGCTAAAAGAAGACAATTGCCTCTCTTTTAGGCGTTTCCCATCGTTTTTTCTAATTAGTTCTGACGTAATTAGAAATCGGTTTTTCTTTTGATCATTGATTTATCTGTTTGGGTATCTAAATCAACTGATTCGGTAGTTTAGGTTTTGTAATTCAATGGATAAAAGTATTTTTACGCTGATAAATTATATCAGGAAATGATGGGGAAACTGATAAGGGGAATTAATTACATGCAAACAAGATATACTGCCTGGCCGAATACTTCATTAGCTTTGATATTCATTAAACTGGATTTATTATTTCAACAAGCAAATTCTTCCTTTCCGGAAAAGATTTCATCAGAAAGGGAGGAGAACCATACCGCTTTGGTTATCGGGCCACTTTTAATCAAAGAATTAAAAGGAGGGAGCCTATGAAAA
>JBASYJ010000043.1:0-2646 GCA_049277435.1 Prolixibacteraceae bacterium | reverse complement strand
AGTTGGTTATCGCGACAAAATATCCGAACAGAATGTATCTGTATAATCCGGGGCAAGCAAAAAAAACGCTTGAATTGCAGAAAATCCCGGTGAATGTGGCCATTTCAGAAAATGGCGATCAAATAGTAGCAAGCTTCAGCAACGCCGAATTATCGGTTGTCAGTCCTGAAAGTTTTACGATCCTGAAGAATATACCAATCGGAATCATTACTTCTGATTTGGCACTGGGCGGAAATGGCTGGGCATATTTGGCTCCCAAAGTATATACTACGAATAATATGCTGA
Organism: Prolixibacteraceae bacterium; assembly: GCA_049277435.1. Taxonomy (GTDB): domain Bacteria; phylum Bacteroidota; class Bacteroidia; order Bacteroidales; family Prolixibacteraceae; genus Aquipluma. The sequence goes on along the minus strand of JBASYJ010000043.1, from coordinate 2,361 downwards.
GTGTTGATTTGAATTCAGGATCGATTGTTGAAAAAGTTGAGGACCTGAATGGCCTGACTATTCTGAAAAAAGTTCCGGGGAAGAATCTTCTTTATGGATCAAAACCAGGCTGGACACCCGATTTTTTGCTGGTGTTTGACATTTCGAATGGTGCAGTAAATGAGGTCGTTGACCAATGGTCGGCTTCGTTGCTGAAATTCTGGATTTCGGAGGATGGAAAGCAGATTTTTACGGGCAATAAAAACATTTATAAATCTCCCGATTTTCAGATGAAGGGAAATATTATGGAGAGTCCCGAAAAATTAGGAGAACTGGAGCTTGTTCCCGGAATAATTGGCACTATGGAACATAGTCTGGCACGTAAAGAATTATTTTTCGCTTACCGAGATTATTCAGGTGAATCAGTCACTAAAATTCTTCGAATTGATGATTCCGGTTATTATACTAAAAACACCTATTCGATAAATAATTTGCCGCTTGAAGAGGATGGATTTTACTATTCAATTATTCCTGAAATACACTTTATGTTTGTCGATAAATCTGGTAATAAATTGATCTTGATTAAATTAGCCATGAGTTCTCATGGAAAAGAAGATTGGTATTACGAAAAAATCAACCTGTAAATTGAGCAATCTTTCCGGTTATGGATTCCATTCCTTTTTAAGGATGGAATCCCTTCCTGAAATTTCACCTGTAAATCTTATGCCCGATCAGTTTCAGACTGCCTTCTTTTTCAAGCGTTTTTACTGTTCTGATTACGGTCTCAACCCGCAATCCGGTGAGGTCGGCAATGTGCTGCCGGGTCAGGCTGACTTCGAATTTCTGGCTCTCCGGAATTCCTTCTTCTTTTTTTAGGTAATCGATCAGACTGATGATGCGGTGCTCCGGTTTAAAGCTCGAAATTTCCTTTAGTTGCATCGATTTATAAAGCAATCTTGTGGCCAGCATCCGGGTGATTTCAAAATGTACTTCCGGATTCTCTTTCAGGAGTTTAAAAAATTTGGCTTTCGAAAGTTTGTAAAGTTCACTGTTTTCTTCGGCTACCGTGCATGCCGGGTAATTCGATTCGGTGAAAAGGGGAGGTTCGCCAAAACTGCCGCCATCTTCAAACATTCCCTGGGTAAATATTTTCCCGTCAGCATTCAGGTTAAACATTTTAATTCTTCCGGATTTTACCTGGTAATAATGCGAGGCTTTTTCCTTCTCATGAAAAAGATGTTCACCTTTTTCAAGTTTTATCTCAATCGCACCATAGTGTTTAAGAATTGTTTCGTCAATCATGATCCGGGAATTTAAGATACAAATCTACTGATAAGAATAAATTAAGAGGTTTTAATCCTCTTAATTTTCGGATTTTATTTCCGGATACGATTAGATATGTTTGTTGTGTATTGAAAGATAGCAACTTAAGTGATTTTATGGTTTATGATCTCGCTCATAAAGGCAAGGTATTTAGCCTATTTACCTTTACCGATATAATTTGAAAGATCATAAAACTAAATATTAATCTTAAAAACAAAACACGATGAACATTCGAAAATTATGGTTTGGATTTATTGCGGTCATGGTTTTTAGTTTTGGAGTACTGGGGTACTTCGGAATTGAAATTTACCACCAGGCACCACCAATTCCAGACAAAATAGTTACCGCTGACGGAACTGTTCTGTTTACCGGTCAGGATATCCGCGACGGACAAAACATCTGGCAATCCATTGGCGGACAGGAGTTGGGAAGTGTTTGGGGGCACGGTTCATACCAGGCACCCGACTGGACTGCCGACTGGTTGCACAAAGAAGCGATTGGAATTTTGAACATCCTGTCTCAGGAAAAATTCCAAAAGAATTTTAGCGATATTGATGCGGCAGATCAGGCTTTTCTGAAAATAAAACTTCAGGAAGATATCCGGAGAAATACGTACAGTGAATCAGCCAAAACCATCACTGTAAGTGCTGTTCGGGCTTTGGCCATTCAGAAAACAAGTGCATTTTACTCGGGTCTGTTTACCAACGATCCTGAAATGGCAAAGCTTCGCGAGAACTATTCCATTCCTGAAAATTCGATTAAAACTCCGGAACGAATGGCCAAAATGACCGCCTTCTTTTTCTGGGCATCATGGTCATGTGTAACTGAACGGCCAAACAGCGATCTGACTTATACGCACAACTGGCCGCATGAAGAACTGGTTGCCAATGTGGCTACCGGTGATTTGCACATCTGGACAGGGTTCAGTGTGATTATTCTGTTGATGGGTATCGCTTTACTGGCTTATCAGTATGCCCGTACGCACGACAATGAGGAGGCCATTCAGATGCCAGCTACCAATCCGCTGATAAACCTGACTTCGACACCGTCGATGAAAGC
>JBASYJ010000042.1:0-28337 GCA_049277435.1 Prolixibacteraceae bacterium | reverse complement strand
GGGGAGTTTGTTGGTATGGTAGCCGATGATCCGGACTGTAAAATTGACCTGAAAACTTTCCATTGTGAAATATTGAATGATCATGCAGCCCTGAAGAAAGAGCAAGATGCTTACAAGGAAATTCAGGTTATCCGTAAGCTGGACAATACGATGGTGCAACGAAATTATCTTCAGATAAAACAGGATGTTCAGGATATTATTCAGTCGGAGATGGAACGGTTACTGAATGATCCGGGACAATCGCATTTGATCGTTCGAAAAGGCTAAAGAACAAGCGAAACTGTTAGAGTAAGTTATGTGTAAATTCCTTACGTATATTGTTTTTGATGTAAATACTTCAATTTGAGCTGAAAAGCATTGAGTCTAATGAGTATTTGGTTTAAATAAATTTAATTTAGGTATTACTCTCTCCTCCAATTTCTCTCCAAAGTTATTAATCGCATTCCGGAAAAGTCAATGGTTTGGGCTTTTCGGAATTACTCTACTTAAACAACGCCGAAGGCGCTAGTTCAGTTTTTCGCGTACTCAAAACTGACATTAGCCCTTGACAGAATCCGGACTGCTCAATTGGGTTTGGCTCAAAATTAACAGGAGAGCCAGCCTACAAAAATCCGCAGGGCAGCGGTGAAACATATGAAATTTTTCGAGGGCATTAAAACGTTGGATGAATTGCGCAAGGAATACCGCAGACTGGCATTCCTTTATCATCCCGTAAGGAGGTGATACGTCCATCATGCAGCTGATCAACGATCTGTATGACCGGTTATCCAGAAAGCTGATCAGTGGCAATACCGATTTTTCGGAAGGTCGCAAGGAATACGAACAACAGGTTTCCGAAGAGATCCGGCAACGACTCTACCGGATCATTTTTATCCAGGGAATTGAAATTGAAATAATCGGTTCCTGGATCTGGATTACCGGAAATACTTTTGCTGTCAGGGAAACCTTAAAAGGAGAAGGATTTCGATTTTCACATCCGAAAACTGCCTGGTATTGGCATAAAGGAGAATACCATAAAAAATCCGGCAAATTGATGTCGATGGAAGCTATGCGTGAAGCCTGGGGTTCAAAGAAAGTTGAATCTCAATATGCCAATCAAAACAATTTCATTCATTAAAACAAAGCACAATGACTTACAAAAACGATACCTGACAAATTACCGCAAAGTTCAGTTCAAATTGTTCTCGATGCGGTTGTGTCCTGAAAAAAGGAACAAGTATTTATTACTGGCCATCTGACCGAAAAGTTTACTGTCTGAAATGTGGTGAAGCTCCTTACCAGGGGTTCCTCTCGTCGGTTGCAGATGAAGAAGTTTATTCCGGAATCGGTAATCCATACTGCGGTTAATCCAAAAAAGAGGCGGCGCCTCTTTTTTGGATTAACCTGGAGCCACCGGGCATTTACTCCCCTGAAAAGCCATTCGGCAATTGGTATCAGCTGGAATGGTCATCTTCCTGACAGCCTGTTTCCTTCAGTTTCCGTCATTTTGGCTTTTTGTTTCAGGAATCGTCCAGCGGATGTGGTTGCACATTGTTCTGATTCAAGTTTGGAAGCCGGTCATCTTTCTTCAAGCATAAACACAATCTCAAATGGAACTTTACGCTCAAAAGTTTCAAACACTACAAAAGTCCATCTGATGCTGACAATTCTAAACTGATTCCAGGCTTTACAGGTGTAACCATTTCTTTCGTAGTTTTCTACGGCTGACAGAATATTGAGCAGTTAGTCCAAAATTATCTACAAAGATTTATTCTTAGATGGAAGGAAACCCGTCAATGAATTTTCTCGGCATATCCTCATTTTCTTCGGTCATTCCGGTATTCCAGTTGCTTCATTGCCACCCTTCATCAGAATAGCCATCATGCAGAATTTTTTTTTATAACTCAAAATTCAACATTATGACAACTTTTGAAAAACATTACATCGGAAAAGGAACTAAGTTAGAAAACCTTGACATTATTAGAGTTGTATTGCCAGCAGAGGGCCTCGATGCCGCAATGTTCGAAAAGAACGGAATTAAGTATCTCTCGTTTGAGGTGGCAAAACTGAAAGAAGCTGATAAATTCGGTAGAACTCATACTTGTTATTTCCAGACCAAGGTTTACACTGACAATCCAGTTCAGGACGAACCAGTGAAACAAAAGAAAGCTGACAAAAAGAGTTCGAAAAAACAGACTCAACCGGCTGAAGATGACCTTCCTTTTTAGGTGAAAACCAAAAGAAAGCCGAAAAGGCTTTTTTTTGTGTCGCAAATTGAAAGAGGCATCATTTTAAGGTAAAATGTACTCTAAAAAAAATGGCAACTGTCTGATTAATAATTTTATATTTGCGTACCAATTATTTCAGAGGTATAAATTATTGATAATTAAAAATTTTAAGGAATGACAAAAGCAGATATTGTTAAGGAAATAAGTCAAAACACAGGAATTGAAAAAGTGACAGTTGAAAAAGCTATTGAAGCTTTTATGGAAACGGTGAAAGGTTCTTTAGCCGAAGGAAGTAATGTATATCTTCGTGGTTTCGGAAGTTTTATCGTAAAGAATAGGGCAGAGAAAACAGCGAGGAATATTTCAAAAAATACTACTATGATTATTCCGGCCCATGTCATTCCTTCTTTTAAACCAGCAAAAGAATTTGTTGCACAGGTTAAAGAACAAGTAAAATAAGAAGATTCCGGGCAGAACATATCCCACGCGATAGCAGAACGTCCGGCTCACTCATTTCAAACGCACGTCCGTTCCCGCTATTCCGACAAAGAATAGCTGCACTCCGCGCTAATTTACTCATTCACCAAACAATCTTCATCGCCACACGTGTAAGTTCTGAATAATCGGACTGAAAGCCGCTCATTCAGAACACACACCTTTTCCCTCCTAGGACTTAACCAAACAAAGAACGTTTGATTCATTTCACTCACCTGATTTGTCAATCCCTTCATTCATTTCCTTCATTATCAATCCGGTCATTCGTTTCAGGTTCATGACAAATTTGTTCGGTCACTTATCAAACGAAGCCCCATCAATTAGCTCATCCTTTGGATTAGCTATCTGATTTTATATGGAATCAATAACTATGCTTCGCACCCAAGGACTTCATCGGTATTTCTGCCAGAATCCGGACTGAATCTGACATCCACCGTGGCGTATATTGTATGGCTTGGTGGTGGCTGCTAATTGGCAGAATAGAGCACACTAACTGGCAGAAAGGTGGCTGCTATTAGACTGCATAGTGGCAATTGTCTGGCTGTGTGGAGCGACATATATCCCCATTTTCTGCCTTTTTTTCTGCCTGAGGGCATAGGGCATGCTCGGGTGGTTTAACACAGAATCAAATCCGAAAATGGATTTGATTCTGTTGTTGCTTTATTTTCAGGTTTTTGGAGAAAAATAATCCGGAAAATTATTTTTCAATTTGTAGTGCCACAATTTTTTTCTTCAAAGAAAAAAGTTGGCAAAAAAGAACTTGCTCCATCCGTTCTGCTAACGTCTGAATTTCCAGGTACCACCTTCGGCCTGAAAATTTTGCGCTTACTTTTCTCTGGGAGTTGCGGGGAAAGCATCAGAGAAAAGAAATGGAATAGAATGCCGGTTGGGCGCCTTTCAGGCAAAGTGGTTTGAGCAAAAAAATCCTAGTTGAATTATTATTCTATTTTTCAATAAGGATTCTTTGGTAACTTCATATATTTATTCAAATTTTAGCAATTCACTATTTGCTTTTATGCTTCATCAATTGGTAAAATGAGCAATTTTTTACAGAGATAAAATAAAAATTAACTGTAAATTAGAGTATATACAATCATTATGGGTAGCTACAGAAAACCTTTCAAAAAATGAAATTTGAGATATATAACATAGAATCTTCTTTAAGTAATTTTGTGGAAAGTATTTTTTATTACAAAGACTTTGTTCCCGACCATAGAATTGAACGGGTGGTCCCGACAGGCAACCTTTTCATATTATTTGAATTAGACAATTTTACAAGAAATACCTTCGATAATGACCTAAACCCTAATGGAACTTATAGCAAAGTTTGGGTTTCTGGAATGCACCAAAAATATCTTAACATTTCAGCTCATAAACATTCTGAAATGTTAATTATTCAACTAAAGCCATTTGGTGCCTATCCACTTTTTAAATTTCCCATTAGTGAACTAAATGAAACTGTAAAGTCGGCAGAATTCTACTTTGGAGAACCCGTCTTGAAACTTCGGGATGAAATAATTCAAGAATTTAATACAGCTGACAAATTTAAACGAGTTGAAAATTGGTTATTGAAATTACTTGATGAGAACAAGTCTGCCCCTCAAGATTTAATTGATGTAGTGGCAAGACTTCAAAATAACCCATTTTCAAAGCACCATGAGTTGTTGAAAGATTACCCTAAAACCCAAAAGCATTTAATTTCCCAATTTAAAAAGTATGGAGGTTTATCACCAAAATCTCTTCATAGAATTTTTCGGTTTAATAAGTTGCTTGAAATCATCAATCAAAAGGAAGAAATCATTTGGACAGAAATTGTCTACGAAACGGGATATGCTGACCAGTCTCATTTCATCAAAGATTTTCAAGAATTTTGCGGATTTAACCCCTCCAAATACATTAAGAAAGGGTACAACGAAACCATTTCTAATTTCTTTCCACTTGACAAAGGAGGTTAATTTTTTACAATACTATTCGCTAAGTTGAAAGTACTTTTATGAGTATTTAAAACTAATTACAAACTATGGATATTTCAACTTTAAATTGGATAGCGGTCATTGTTGCTGCATTTTCTAACTTCCTGATAGGTGGGCTTTGGTACTCTCCCATTCTTTTTGGAAATCTTTGGATGAAAGAAAATAATTTTTCTGAAGATGACCTGAAAAAGGGAAACATGCCAAAGATATTCGCGTTAACATTTCTTTTCTCTTTTGTGATGGCATTCAATTTAGCCATGTACCTAAATGATAGCAGCACAACTGCAACCTGGGGAGCTATTGCTGGTTTTTTAGCAGGATTTGGCTGGGCAGCTATGGCTATTTTCATCATAGGTCAGTTTGAGCGAAAATCAACAAAATATATGTTGATTCACGGTGGTTATGTCACAATCAGCTTTATTGTAATGGGATTAATTATAGGACTGTGGAGATAAACTTACACTATGGACAAAGCAGAACAAACTATGTTTGACAACCTGTTCAAAAACACAGGTAAAACACTTGAACAGTGGATTGGGATTGTTAAAAAACAGAACTTTGAAAAACATGGAGAAATATTAAAGTTTTTGAAAGAACAACATTCCTTTACCCACGGATTTGCAAATATGGTGGCTATGAAATCCAGAGAAGCAGATGCAGGGTCAGTCGAGAATAAAGACGATTTGATTGAAAAACAATACAAAGGGAAACAAAATTTAAAGCCACTTTACGAAAAGTTGATAATCGAAGTTCTGAAATTTGGAAAGGACGTAGAAGTTGCACCCAAAAATGCCTACGTATGTTTAAGACGAAAGAAACAATTTGTCATTCTTCAGCCAGCGACAAAAACACGATTTGAAATCGGTATCAACCTTAAAGGTCAAGAACCAAAAGGAAAATTGGAAGCAATTTGTACATCGAATGCAATGTGTTCTCATAAAATCAATTTGACGGATATAAAAGACATTGACAAAGAAGTAATAGAATGGATAAAAATCGCTTACGACAATGCAGGATAAAAGAACCACAACCCACAATCAGGTGGCTGGCTGCGTCAGTAGTTAGCTGACGCAGTGCGCCTCATACGCCACTGTTGTTCGAAACTTTCAAAGTCTTGACCAATATTCCAACACAATTCTAAAAACACTTTCCCCCGATCCTCCCGATCGGGGTTTCTTTCTTTTAAGAGACATCACTAAGAAGATTCTCTCTCCTCCAATTTCTCCCCGAAGTTATTGATCGCATCCCGGAAAAGTCAAGGGAGCTTTTCTTCTTCCTGAATGGAAATGAAAAGCTTGCTTCGCACTCGGTCACTTTTATCTTCTGACTTCGGTCTTCCGTCTCCGGTCTTCGTTAAAACTGACATTCGCCCATTGACAAGAATCCGGACTGCTCAATGTGCTGGTTGGCTCAAAATTAATTGGCGAGCCAGATGCCTTAAAAAATCCGCCGGGCAGCGGTGACAAACAATGCAAACAAATTTATTTACTCCACGTGAACTGTTTAATTCAACATTGTGTGAAATCGAAATCAGTTACAACCCCAAGTACAAAGCATCAGAATTACCGAAGGTAGTTACATCAGCAGATGCCTATCAGTGCTTAAAGGATGTTTTCCCCAGCCTTGATTACCGGGAATATTTCTACATCCTTTGCCTGAACCGAAATAACAAGGTTTTGGGTTACTGCCAGATTTCAGCAGGAGGTTTATGTGGCACAATTGCCGATGTTAGAATGATTATGCAGACAGCGCTTAAAAGTTCATCGACATCAATAATTCTGAGTCACTCACATCCTTCTGGAAACCTGGTTCCTAGCGAAGCTGACAAAGATTTGACCAAGAAGATCCGCGAGGCGGGCAAAGTTCTTGACATCGCGGTATTGGATCACTTAATTATTACTTCAGAATCTTACTTCTCCTTTGCCGACGAAGGTCTGATGTAATTAAAATGGCTTCGGCCATTTTTTATTGTTCGCTAAATTCAATATCTCCCAAATTTCTTCTTTTCATCTAGGTTTTACCGACTACAGAGAGAGCTTTTCTTCTATCAATTCTCGCCCAAAGTTATTTGCGCATTCCGGAAAAGTCAAGGGAGTTTTTCTCCTTCCGGAAGGGAAATGAAAAGCTTGCTCCGCACTCGGTCACTTTTAACTTCTGACTTCGGTCTTCCGACTCCGGTCTTCGTTAAAACTGACATTCGCCCATTGACAAGAATCCGGACTGCTCAATCGGATAGGGTTCAAATTAACAGGCGAGCCAGATGCCAATAAAAATCCGTAGGGCAACGGTGACAAACAATGAGTGATTTTTCAGATTGGGAAGTAATCGACACTTACAGCACCAGACAGGCTGTTGAAGATGGATTTTTAGTCCGGGTTGACCAAAAGATTTCAAAAGAGGCAGGTATTAAATATCCGGTTTACCTGACCCGTGCGGTTTGGGACAAATACGTTGAATTGCCGGAAGGATTTGAGGGAGTTCAGGATTTGGACGGACGGCTTTGGGATGTACTTTTCATGTTCACCTTCGCTGCCAGAGCATGTAACAAGTCAACGTTGATGTATAAACTGAATGTGGTGCTTGCCGACAAAGGCGATTGGGAGCCGAACGAGAAAGTAGATCCTGATCTGGACCACAACCGCACCATCCGGCTGGTCACGCTTAAATCGGTTATCCAGGCACAGGATTTTGACGATCCGTCGCCAGCCATTTTTATCATGAAACCATCGGAGGATTAATCATGACGCGGATCATCAAACTTCAGCCGAATTACCGGCAAGGGAAATACGCCCGTACACCTAAAGTAGTTCCCAAACTTACTCTTACCGGAAACTGGCTTCAGGAAGCCGGTTTCCATCCTTCCAAACTCATACGGGTTGCTGTTTCTAACGGCAAACTTGTAATTACTTCAGTAGAATAATCAAATATCTGGGTGTGCCGGAGACCCAAAATAAGACTCAAAGGCATGAGCAATTTACCAATGCTTGAATTAGATATACAAACAACAGATCGGTTACTAAACGGAATGCTTTGGCCACTTGGCCTTTATCTCGATGAAAAAGGAGCAATTCTGGAACATCCATGGCTGTTCGAACTTGCCGAAAGCTACAATGAAATTGTGAGTATGCTTCCAGTTCATTGAAAACTGGAACATCATCAATTTTTACATTACGATTAATCAAATTAAATCAAACTATCATGGATATTACTTTAAACGAAAGCTGGATCAATGGAAAGTACAGCTGTGGAGTAATCGATACTTCGCTTGGTACTGTTGAAGTTTTTGACCAGGAAGAAGGATTTTTTGCTCAGGATGAACATGCCTGGGAAATCATTTCTGAAATCCATCAGATTTGGGTGAATTCGGATATAACCACAGAATAGGCGTTCCAGCAATGGATTAATCAAAATTTTTAATTCAAAATTTATTTTAAAATGCAAAAACAGAAACAATATCCGAAGATAAATGTCAGTGCTTTAAGGAACATATCTCTAAAATTATCTGGGAAAGCGAAGGAAGTGACGGTGTAAATTGTCAAATAAATAGGTTCATTGCTCTCACTTTCAGTCAAATACAAACTATTTTAGATAACTTCAGTTTACGGATAGAAAAGGAATAGTACTGTTAATAATTCTTAATATATCAATTCAATAGGATCAACCAAATAGAAAAACTATATCTTTGGAAAACATTTTTCTATATACTGCGTTTCAATATCAAGTATGAAAAAACTATTATCCATATCATTTGCCTTACTCATCATTCTTTCGGGAATGCATTTTTCTATTGCAACACATATTTGCGAGGGAGAGATTGCATCTTCGAAAATTTCCGTTTCGGGAGAGCTGGCTTCATGTGGTATGGAGAATTCTTCAGAAAATTTCGCTTTAACTGGCAATCATTTAAAAAAGCATTGCTGCGACGATAAAGTCTCTGTTTTGGCGGTTGATCACAATTTCACTCCATCATTTACCGATTTCAATTCTTTTGCACAGGATATTCTTCAGGTATTTTTAATTCCTGCCAGTATAGATTTCCAATCATTTACGGCTATCAATTTAAATGGTACAGATACCAGTCCTCCTAAAAATCTCCTGGTTCATGCTGTAAGTCTGCCCAAAATTTGTGTTTTCCTGATTTGATTTTTTTGAATATTATTTTTCTGTAGGAATTCTTCTAAAGAAAAAAACTGTCTTGGTACATACATTTGTATCAGGTTAGATTTATTTATTCAATTCATTAAAATCAAGATTATGAAAACAGTAAAAATTATCATAGTAGCTTTATTAACAATATTTCTGGGTTCAAACTCCTATGCCCAAATGCACGACCATTCAAAAATGGACATGTCTAAATCCAAAACAGATATAAAAATGGATATGACCTCCACAAAAACTGAGACCATTAAAGTTTGGGGCGAGTGCGAAACCTGTCAGGCAGCAATTGAAAAAGCAGCAAAGATTGAAGGTGTAACAAAAGCAAGCTGGAACAAAACTACCAAGCAACTCACCTTGGTATACAATCCATCAAAAGTCAAAATCGACGACATTCAAAAGAAAATTGCAGTAGTAGGTTATGATACTGAAAAGTATAAGGCAGACAATAAGGTGTACGCAAATCTAAACGCTTGCTGCAAATACGTAAGAAAATAACAAACTACTTATCAAAAATATAAAGCATTTCAAAGAATTGACATGACCTTATGTTCTTGAATTATTTGGTAGAGATTACAAAAAACCTTCTTAATTCTGAAAAATTTCAATTCTTAAATATGAATTCAGGAGATATTGGAATTGAAGTTTCTCACAATCGTTTTTTCTATTTACTTTTAGATAATACATATAAATATATAATCTATGTTTAACGGACTTATTAAATATTTTTTAAACAACAGGCTGGTTACCTTAATTTTGCTTATCGCATTCATTGCTTATGGAGCGGTAACCATGCCGTTCAACTGGAATACGGGCTTTTTGCCCCGCAATCCGATTCCTGTTGATGCGATCCCGGACATTGGCGACAATCAGCAGATTATCGCAACTGAATGGATGGGTCGCTCTCCTCGTGACATCGAGGATCAGATCACTTATCCGCTGACCTCCACTTTACTTGGAGTACCGGGAGTAAAAACTATCCGAAGCACATCCATGTTTGGAATGTCGTTTATCTACATCATTTTCAAAGATGATGTGGAGTTTTACTGGAGTCGATCCCGGATTCTCGAAAAACTGAATTCGCTTCCTTCAGGCACTTTACCTCCGGGCGTTCAACCTTCCTTAGGGCCAGATGCAACTGCACTAGGACAAATTTTCTGGTACACACTGGAAGGTCGTGATCCAAAAACAGGCAACCCAACCGGTGGCTGGGATCCTCATGAATTGCGTACAATCCAGGATTATTACGTGAAATATTCTCTGGCAACAGCCGAAGGTGTTTCTGAAGTAGCCTCTATCGGCGGATTTGTAAAAGAGTATCAGGTCGATCTTAATCCTGATGCGATGAAAGCTTCCGGAGTTTCGGTGATGGACGTGATGCAGGCGGTGAAAAAAAGCAACCTGGATATTGGCGCCGAAACTATTGAATTAAATAAAGTTGAATATGTCATTCGGGGATTGGGTTACCTGAAAAGTCTGGACGATCTGAAACTGGCTGTTGTGGCTGTACGCAACAATGTACCTGTTCGGGTTGGTGATGTGGCCCGCGTTTCGTTTGGTCCGGCTACCCGACGTGGTGGCCTTGACAAAAGTGGAGCTGAAGCCGCCGGGGCGGTTGTTGTTGCCCGTTATGGTTCAAACCCTATGGCCGTTATTAATAATGTCAAAGAAAAAATAAAAGAAATAGCCCCTGGACTTCCATCCAAAGTTTTGCCCGATGGAACTGTTTCGAAGGTTACAGTGGTTCCCTTTTACGATCGTACAGGTTTGATTCAGGAAACCATTGGTACGCTTCAATCGGCACTTTCGCACGAAATTCTCATCAGTATCATTGTTATCATCGTACTGATGTTTAATCTGAGGGCTTCTATCTTAATTGCGAGTTTATTGCCAGTTGCCGTTCTGATGACCTTTGTTGCCATGAGCTTGTTTGGCGTGGATGCCAACATTGTGGCACTTTCAGGAATTGCTATTGCCATTGGGGTGATGGTCGATGTGGGAATCGTATTTGTCGAGAATATGATCCGACATTTGGAGATGCCTGAAAACGAAGGTGCTCATGGCGAAAAATTGAAAGCGGTGATTTATGAAGCCACTATCGAAGTGTCTTCGGCAATTACCACTGCATTGCTTACTACTATTGTCAGCTTTTTACCAGTGTTTGCCATGCAGGCTGCCGAAGGAAAACTATTCCGTCCACTGGCTTTCACCAAAACATTTGCCCTTTTAGCTTCATTCCTTTTGGGAGTAGTAGTTTTACCAACCCTGGCGAACTTTCTGTTTTCTATCCGATTCGATCGGAAAAAATTCAGCCGGATTTTTAATTCCATCTTGATATTATCAGGTCTGGCTGCAGTAATTTTCTGGGGAACATGGCAAGCGCTTGCCTTACCGGCTATAGGGATTAATAACCTGTTGGAATCTCGTTGGCCTGAAAAGAGGAAATACATCCCCAACCTGATCAATATTGTTATTACACTTCTGTTTGCGGTTTTCTTCCTTACCGAAGAATGGCTTCCGTTGGGTGCACACAATAGTTTTATCACCAACTTTCTGTTTGTTGCCGGAATTGTAACTTTTGTGCTGAGTTTGCTCATGGCGATGGTTCATTTTTACGAACCGGTTCTTCGCTGGTGTCTCCGTCATAAATGGCAATTCCTGATGTTACCTGTGTTTACCGTTTTATTCGGTGTAAATATCTGGCTGGGTTTCGATACCATGTTCAGTTTTGTACCGAAAACGACTCAACTTGTAAATTGGGATGTTCGCGAAACTACTTTCTGGAAAGATGCAGATCATACTTTCCCCGGTATTGGCAAGGAATTTATGCCCGCGTTGAATGAAGGTTCATTTCTACTGATGCCGACCAGTATGCCTCATGCCGGAATTGAGCAGAATGTGGATTATATCAAGGACTTGGATAAACGTCTCATGTCAATCCCTGAAGTAGATGTGGCAGTTGGGAAATGGGGTCGTGTAAATTCAGCTCTCGATCCCGCACCTGTGCAGATGTTCGAAAATACAATCAACTATTTGCCTGAATATATTCTGAATGAAGATGGTCATCGCATGCAATTTAAAGTCGACAAAGACGATAATTTTGTGCTGACGGATGGAACAACTTACAATCCGGAACGTGACGGCTTCAAAAAGATTGATAAAAAATTACTGATCCCAAAAGAGAATGGTGAGTATTTCAGGCAATGGAGAAAAGAAATAAAATCACCTGACGATATCTGGACAGAAATTGTAAAAGTGACCAATCTGCCAGGGTTGACTTCCGCTCCTAAATTACAACCAATTCAGACACGGTTGGTGATGCTTTCGACCGGAATGCGCGCCCCTATGGGATTGAAAGTGTTTGGCCCAAATCTGGAAACGATCGAAAAAGCCGGGCTCGATTTTGAACGCTTATTGAAAGAGGCTCCGGGAGTTGTTCCTTCATCGGTTTTTTACGATCGTGCAGTTGGAGCTCCATATGTAGAGATCAAACTTAATCGACAAGCTATAGCCCGATATGGAATGACCATCAGCGATGTGCAGGAAGTTCTTCAGGCTGCTGTTGGTGGAATGGCGCTGACAACAACGGTTGAAGGACGCGAACGTTTCCCTGTCAGATTGCGCTATCCGCGTGAATTGCGTACCACTCCGGAAGAATTGAAAAAGATACTGGTTCCGGCTATGAATGGAACTCAGGTTCCACTGGGAGAATTGGCCGAATTCAATTATACTCGTGGTCCACAAATGATTAGAAGTGAGAATACCTTCCTGAACGGTTATGTCATTTTCGATAAACAGCCTGGAATAGCTGAAGTGGATGTGGTAGAAAATGCCCAAAAATACCTTGAGGACAAATTGGCTTCAGGAGAATTACAACTGCCGGCAGGCGTAAACTATAAGTTTGCAGGAAACTACGAGCAACAGTTAAGAGCTACCAAGCGACTGGCAATTTTAGTTCCGATTAGCTTGATTGTCGTGTTTATGTTGCTTTATTTCCAGTTTAAAACGGTTGTAGCATCATCCATCCATTTTTCCGGAGTGTTTGTTGCATTCTCTGGAGGATTTATCATGCTTTGGCTTTACAGTCAGGGCTGGTTCCTGAATTTTTCGATGGCTGGAATAAATATGCGCGACCTGTTTCAAATGCATACCATCAACCTGAGTGTGGCGGTCTGGGTTGGTTTTATAGCGCTGTTTGGTATTGCTACTGACGACGGCGTGATCATGGGAACCTATATTCATCAGGTGTTTGAAGAACGGAAACCATCTACAATTCATGAAGTTCGTGAAGCCGTAATTGAAGCTGGGAAAAAACGTGTTCGCCCAGCCATGATGACGGCAGCCGTGGCCATTATTGCCCTGCTTCCAGTGCTTACTTCAACAGGTAAAGGAGCCGATATCATGGTACCGATGGCTATCCCAACTTTCGGCGGGATGATTCTCCAGATTATGACCATGTTTGTGGTGCCCATCCTTCAATGCGTTTGGCGCGAGGGTGAAATAAACAAAGAAAATAGAAAGTTAGCTGCTCTGTCTTTGAGTGAAGGAAAGGAGGTAAGCAATGTATAATTTCAAATTGAAATTTTCAAATTTTAGGTTTAAGATAACTGCAGCAATGTTATTCCTGTTGTTTTCATTCACAGTTAACGCACAGGATTCCTTATCGGTTTATTTAGAACTGGCCGGAAAAAACAATCCGGGATTGCAGGCCAAATACCTCGAATATTCAGCTGCTTTGGAAAAAGTTCCGCAGGCAGGCTCATTACCTGATCCAACTGCTCAATTGGGATTTTTCCTGAAACCGATGCAGTTGCTTGGTGGAAATCAGTTAAGCAATATTCAGGCTATGCAGATGTTTCCCTGGTTTGGAGCGTTGAAAGCAGCCAAAGACGAAGCTTCTCAAATGGCGCTCATGAAATTCGAGGAAGCAAGTGATGTTCGCAACCTGCTTTATAGTCAGGTAAAAACATCGTATTACCGGGTATACCAAAAGAAAAAAGAAATTGGTATCCTGAACGAAAATCTCGAATTGCTTCGAACCCTTGAAAAAATAGCACTTTCAACCTATACAAATGCTAAATCCACCGGATCTTCAGGAGGTATGTCTTCCGGAATTACGGCTCCTCCTGCACCGGCATCAATGAATTCAGGAGGTATGGGTGGAATGCAGAAAAGTTCTGCAAACCAAACAGCGCCAGCTTCTTCAGGAATGAGCATGGGTGGCGGATCTTCTGCCATGAGCTCCAAAGGTTCAGGAATGGTTGATGTACTTCGGGTACAAATGGAAATTGCAGAATTGGAAAACAAGGTATCTTTAACTGAAGATTTATTAGGTACCGAAGTTGCACGGTTCAATAGTTTGTTAAATCGTTCATCGAAAATACCTGTAAATGTTCCGGATAGCCTTCTGGCTTATGAATTGCCTATTAATCTGGATGCTTTGACCGACAGCTTGAGAAACAATCCGATGTTGCGGATGACACTCGCACAACGTGCTGCCGGGCAGGCACAGCAGGTGATGGCCAATAAAATGGGGAAACCCATGATTGGTGTTGGAGCAAATTATATGCTGATCGAGAAACGCGCCGGAAATGAATCGATGATGAATGGCAAGGATATGATTATGCCCATGGTTTCGGTAACCATCCCGTTTTTCAGCAAAAAGTATAAATCGATGGAACGTGAAGCAGGTTTTAAAATAGAAGCATCTGAAAAATCGTATAAAAATACGTTGAACGGTCTGGAAGTTTCTTTTTTGGAAAGTATTCAGCAGTTTAAAGATGCCGGTCGTCGATACGCTTTGTATCAAAATCAGGCTGCTTTAGCAAGAACAAGTGTCAGTCTTTTAATTACTGCTTTCTCAGCATCTAATACTGACTTTGAAGAGGTATTACGGATGCAGACCCAATTGCTCGATTATGGATTGAAAGAGCTTGCTGCCCTGACCGATAGAAATATGACAGGAGCACAGCTGGAGTATCTGACAGGTATGAAATAGTTAAAACGGTATAAAAATTAATACAAATGAAAAAATATAAAATATTTCAAAACAAATGGGTAAAACCAGCTTTGTACATTGTTGGTGGATTAATTCTGGGCTGGTTGGTTTTCCATCATTCAGAACCGGCAACTATCACGGAAGGTGTTGCTGTTCATCAACATTCAGAAGGTGAAGAAGCTAATCAAATATGGACATGTGCCATGCATCCACAAATCAGGATGGATAAACCTGGGGATTGCCCAATTTGTGGTATGGAATTAATCCCTGTGAAAACAACCACGGCGGAACTTGATCCGGATGCGGTACAGATGACCAAAGAGGCCATCAAGCTTGCTGAAGTGCAAACAACCATAATAGGCAGGCAGGATGCTGAAAAAGAAGTGAGTCTCTATGGAAAAGTACAGGCCGATGAACGCCGGATAAAGACGCAACCAGCTCATATTCCGGGAAGAATTGAAGAACTGCTGATCAGCTTTACGGGTGAAACCGTTACGAAAGGTCAGGTTATTGCACGAATTTATTCACCTTCGTTAGTGACTGCTCAAGAAGAGTTATTACAAGCGAAACAATTGGTTCCGGCACAACCAGCTCTTATTGATGCTGCCCGTGAAAAATTACTTCAGTGGAAGCTGACTAAAGAACAAATATCAGCAATCGAGAAAAATGGCAAAGTTCAGACTGTTTTTGATGTAACAGCCAATGTTTCGGGTATTGTACTCTCCAAACGTGTTAATCAGGGCGATTATGTACAACAGGGAGCTCCATTGTTTGAAGTGGCTGATCTGTCTAATGTCTGGGTACTTTTTGATGCTTATGAAAGCGATCTGCCCTGGATCAGAAAAGGAAATTCTGTTGCATTTACACTGCAATCCATGCCAGGTCAAAAATTCTCCGGAAAGATTACGTTTATCGATCCGGTGATCAATCCTTCAACGCGCGTTGCACTGGTAAGGGTTGAAGCCTCCAATCCGGGAGGAAAACTCAAACCAGAAATGTTTGTGAATGGTTTGGTTACTTCTGCTTTACCTGAACATTCTGATGGTATTGTTATACCACAATCCTCTGTGTTATGGACTGGACCACGCTCTGTGGTATATGTGAAAATTTCCGGTTCAAAAGAGCCTGAATTCATCATGCGTGAAATTGAACTTGGGCCTGCATTGAGCAATTCATATGTGGTTCTGAGTGGATTAAATGCGGGAGAAGAAATTGTGACCAACGGTACATTTGCCATTGATGCTTCTGCACAGCTGGCTGGTAAACCCAGCATGATGAATCCGGAAGGAAATCAGGTATCATCAGGTGGAATGGCCGGAATGGATATGGGGCAAGGTTCAGGGAAAGAAGCAAGCGAAGAACCGGCTACCATGAAAATGAAGGATGGAACTAAAATGGCAAAGATGGAAATGAAAATGATCAAAGTCTCAGGCAATTGTGATTTATGTAAAGAGCGAATTGAAACAGCTGCCAAATCGGTAGCAGGAGTAATGACAGCTGAATGGACTGCGGAAAAACAAATGATTCATGTTGAATTTGATCCGGCCAAAACCAGTTCGGATGCCATACAAAAAGCGATTGCGGCAGTTGGCCACGATACGGAAAAATATAAAGCAACCAAAGAGATATACGATAAGCTTCCGGGATGTTGCCAGTATAGAAAATAGAAGTTTAACCATTTAATTTTAAAGAGTATGAAAACAAAAGTTTTAAGTTTGATAACCCTGATAATGTTTGGGGTAGTTGCAGTTTTTGCAGGCAACAAAGTTGAAAAGGTAAAGGTTTATGGAAATTGCGACCAGTGCAAAGCGCGTATCGAAAAAGCGGCCAAAGCTGTTGACGGGGTTGCTACGGCCAATTGGGACAAGGAAACCAAAATGATGGATTTGGCCTTTGATGATTCAAAAACTGACGTGCATAAAGTGGAAATGGCGATTGCCAATGCAGGTCACGATACCGAAATGCACAAGGCTACCGATGAAGCATACGATAAACTTCCAGGATGTTGCCAATACGACCGTGTAAAAACTAACATGAAGATGGACAGCAAAAAGGATGCGAAAATGGACATGAAAATGAATGATAAAATGGAAATGGCACCCATGAAATAAGGAATATTGCAGAAAGTGACTTCATCTTCTCAATTGATCCGATGACTGCAAGTCATCGGGTCAATTTACTCAAAACCAACAAAAGTCGAAAGACTTGAATTTTAGAAAAAACAACTTTGTTTAAGTAAGAACGTACATATTGAATAAACATTCGGGAAAAGTTTACTGTTACATTTTTAACTGAGTCAAAATACCCTAAGAATTATAATCAAAGAATAACTGGTGAAAAAAGTATTATCCATATTATCTGCATTTCTTATCATCATTTCTGTGATGCATATTTCAATTGCTACTCATTACTGTAGCAGTGACCATGCAACTTATGAAAAGGTGTCACTTACCGGGCAGTTAGCTTCTTGCGGTATGGAAGACTCTGATGAAAAATGTTCAGAACCAGGTATTCATTTTGAAGAACCATGTTGTGATGACGAAGTTGCAGTCTTAGCAGTTGATGATAATTATGCCCCTTCGTTTACGAATTTCACAACTTTAGCACAACATCTTTTGCAGGTTTATTTCATCCCTGTAAATGTTAATGTTCTTTCACTCACTACAATAAGTCAAATTAGCACAAGTATCAGTCCGCTAGGAAATTTTTGGGTTCACGCTGTTAGCTTGCCCAAGATATGTGCTTTTCTGAATTGATTCTATCCATGTTATTTTATTGGTATTAAGGATTTTATAATCTTTTTTACGATTAATCTGTCTTGTATCCAGATCCTAAAATCTTGATATAATGATCAGGTTCAATAAACTCGAAATGTAAATTATCATCTCTACTGTTCAATTTAATACAGTTGTATTCTTGATGTGATTTGCATAAAACATTGGCTATTTTATAAAACAAAAACAATTCTCAACATGAAAAATAAAGAAGTGATCCTACATTCTATTATCGGATTGTTAATCGGATACTTTCTAATTCATCCCATAAGTATGGTTATTTATTGGTTTGAATTTAATTCAAAAGAAACGAGTCTCACTGATTTAATCAGCGTTTTTTTGAATGGGTTCAAACATGCTTTTAGCGTACATATGATGCCAATGTCAATGTCGTTTTCAATACTTGGAACTTTTATTGGACTAGGCTCTGGCTTGTACTATAAATCAATTAAAAGGAAAGAACACATACTCTATGGCAAAAAACAATTGCTACAGCAAAGTATTCCAAGTTTAATTGCCGAAGGTGAAAGCGAATTCGTAGAATTTAAGTCGTCATTACGGCATGATTACCGACAAATAAAGACAGACAAGAACCTGGAGCATGTGATCTTAAAATCAATTGCCGGTTTTCTCAATGCAAAAGGGGGAACCTTAATTATTGGTGTTAACGACGATGGTGAAGTATTGGGACTTGCCAATGATTACTTTTCCTTAAAGAAAAAAGATAAAGATGGTTTTCAACAACGATTGATACTGATTGTGTCAAATACTTTTGGCAAGGATATTTGTACTAAAATCCATATCTCCTTTCATGTCATAGGAGAAAAAGAGATTTGTACTGTCTACGTTGAACCATCATTGCGCCCGGTTTACTTTAATGAAGAGAACCGAACTATATTTTTTCTCCGGACAGGCAATGTTACTAATCCTCTGACTACTAGTGAAACCGTTAAATACCTTCAAAACAGGAATTAAAAACAAATATTATGGAAGAGTATATCCAATTTTTCAAGCTTCAGTCGACAAATACACTTAGTAATGAAGATGTCAGTGCGATCGATTCTTTGATAAATCCTATTATGGGAATTTCAAACATAGAATACATTGGAACATTAATTACTATTGAATATAACCCATACTTAATTTCATGGATAGAAATCAACAAACTGGTAATAAATCTAGGTATTGAAATTTCAGTTACTCCAAATGAAACTGGAAATATGAACCGCTGGCTTACCGTTTTGTCCAACAAAAACATGGAAAATTTTGGTAGTCAGAGATTAAATTGTTGCTCAATGAGTATTAACATAAACAAAAATTAAACAAGATGAAACTAATAAAAGCATTTATCAGACACCGGAAAGTGGAAGAAGTATACCACTCACTGAAAAAGGCAGGATTTTGCTGCATGACCTTTGTTGAATGTGAAGGTACCGGACAATATTCTGACCATGAAAAAGAACACATTAGTTCAAAGTATCCTTATACAGATGCTTATCGGGTTGTAAAACTGGAAATTCTTATAGAAGCAGAAAATGTGGAAAAAGTTATTGATATAATCCGCCAATCTGGCCGTACCGGATATCGGGGAGATGGGATGATTATTGTTTCTCCGGTTGATAATGTCTATAAAGTACGAACTGATGATGAAGGATTTTCAAGTATTTAAGTCAGTTTCTAACAGCTAAGACTTATAAGTGAGTTAACTTTAAAAATAACGGGCATGAATTGTTGTGATAATATGAACTGTAGTGAAGATGGACGGATTTGTGTTCCATCATCAGATCTACCAAGAATAATAATTGTTGGCGGCGGTTTTGCGGGTTTGAAGCTTGCAAAAAGTCTAAGAAACAAACCAGTTCAGGTTGTTCTTTTTGATAAAAATAACTTTCACCAATTCATCCCGCTTTTATATCAGGTTGCAACCAGTGGAATTGAACCCGATAATATCGTTTTTCCTTATCGAAAAATGTTCCGGAAATACAAAAACCTGGTGTACCGTATGGCTGAAGTTATTCAGGTACAACCGGAAAAAAATACAATTAGCACTTCCATTGGTGAAATTTCTTATGATTATTTAGTCCTTGCCACTGGAAGCGCCACCAATTATTTTGGGAACAAAGACATTGAACGATTTGGAATCGGATTAAAATCAATTACAGATGCCTTGGATATTCGGAGTTTTCTACTTCAAAATCTTGAAGAAGCTGTACTCAGGTGTCAGGATCGTGACAGGATAGCCTTGAGCAGCGTTATGATCGCGGGCGGAGGGGCAGCAGGTGTAGAAATGGCTGGAGCTTTGGCTGAATTTAAAAGATACATATTGCCTCGTGATTATCCTGAATTGAAGAATATACCTGTAAAAATTATTCTGTGTGAAGGAACTGGTCGTCTTTTGCAATCCATGCCCGATAAACTCTCTGACAAGACTTTTCAATACCTGACGAATCTGGGTGTCGATATCAGACTGAATACCCTTGTAAAAAGTTTCAACAGAGAACTGGTAGAGTTTACCAGTGGTGAGTCAGAAAAGATTTCGGCCCTAATTTGGACTGCTGGAGTTAAAGGAGAATTAATTGGAGGATTTGGAGAACAATGTATTTCCAAACAGCAAAGAATCATAGTTGATGAGAATAACAAAGTCAACGGTTTAGAAAATGTTTTTGCCATTGGAGATATCGCTTTTATGAAAACTGAAGAGTATCCAAACGGACACCCAATGGTTGCTCAGGTTGCAATACAGCAAGGTAAGAATCTTGCGGAGAATTTACTTTGTCCTGTTAATAATAAGCCATTAAGTAAATTCAAATATACAGACAAGGGTTCAATGGCCACTATTGGAAAAAGGAAAGCAATAGCTTACATCAAACCTCTTTATGTTTGGGGTTTTACAGCTTGGTTTCTCTGGTCGTTCGTTCACCTGATGAGTATCATTGGGGTACGAAACAAAGCGTTAGTGGGACTTAACTGGTTATGGAGCTATTTTACTTATGATAAAGGTGATCGTGTAATTATACGGAAATACAATCCTTTAAAAGGAGATCAGATTATCGCAAAAAAGCAGGAATTATAGAATATATTTCATCTTGAAAATTTCAAATTATGAAAACAGACAAACATACCCTTTGGATGATAATTGGCTGTGTATTGCCAATTATATTAATCTTTTTGGCTCCCGCATTTGGAATTACTTCTGGTACTTCCATATTTATTTTCGTCGCCTTCATGTTTGCCTGTCATCTTCTCATGCCAATGCATGGACACAGTGGGCATCAACATGGCAATACTTATCATCATGATCATTCAGGTCATAACTCATCTAAAACAAAAAATCATGAACAGCATCAACATTAAACGATTTGGATTGGCTTTTGGTTTAACTGGTGTAATCCTGTATTTGGGCTGTGTAATTCTCATGGCTACTGTTGGACACGATGGTACTGTGAAATTTTTCAATAGTATTTTGCATGGATTGGACACTTCTACTATTGTTCGCATGGACATTCCTCTTTGGGAGGCTTTTATCGGCCTCATTGAAACATTTTTTCTTGCATGGCTGGTAGGAGCATGTATCGCGTGCTTTTATAACATAACAGCAAAGAAAATAGATTGAATTAGGTAACAAATACTAAAAATCATGAAACTAAGAAAACGATTTTTACGATTAGTGGCACTCTCAGTCGTCATCTCTTTAACATCCTGTGGAGGAAGTAACCAAAAGAAAGCAAATAAACAAAGTGAAATGCCCATTGAACATGGTGCAATGAGCAATCAACTTCCACAAGAAAAGACGGGAGATATGCACAAGCAACACAACAGCCTGGCCAATAATTTTGAGCACAAGGATATCGTAATCCTTGACGACCCCTACCAATTGGGCGATGCAACCAAAGCCGAAATGGAACAGGTAATCGATTCCTATTTGCAAGTAAAGGATGCTTTGGTAAAAGATAATCTGAAGGCAATAGACACAGCCATTGATCTAATGTCTGAAAAAGTTGCTGCCGTTGTTCCAACAAGAATGGAAGGTAAAGGACTTGAAGCCTGGAATAACCATCAGTCACTATACGAAGCCAAGCTAAAAGAAATGCGGCACATCAAAGATCTGGAAAACAAACGTTCCTATTTCAGTCATCTTTCGGAAATCATGTATTGTACCATTAAAAGTTTCGGGCTGAAACAAGGTCATTTATTTGCAATCTTTTGCCCAATGGCTTTTGATGGAAAAGGAGCCTACTGGATCAGCGATAGTAAAGTAATACAAAATCCTTATTTGGGAACTAAAATGCCGACTTGCGGAGAAGTTAAAGAAGAACTATAACACTATTATTTAATGTTAAACCTTAAAATTTAAAGTAATGGAAACTAAAAAACAGCATTCAGGTCACGAAGAAATTAACATGGTTTATCAATGTGCCATGAAGTGTGAAAAAGACAAAGTATACGACCATCCGGGAAACTGCCCGGTGTGCAACATGGAACTGGTGCAGGTGGACTCCGGTGGTTCACATGAACATCATCATCACAATTGTTAGTGTAAACGTTTTGCAGAACAGAATAAAGCAAACGTCTTGCAACTGGCAGCATTCTGCAACTTGCTGAGTTATGTTTTTATAACTCAGCAAGTTGAAATGTAGGTTTAGTAAAACCTTAAACTGTTGATTTTCTTGTTCCATTAACCTTAATGTAATTATAACGATGAGATATTTTATCATAACAATAATTTTTATTGCCTTAGCTATTACTGGCAAGGCACAAGAGAACATGCTCATAAAGAAAATAGCTGGAAAAGAAATCATACGTAAGGGATATAATGAATCAGGTGATTTAATCTCAAAACAAAAATTTTCAATCAGTAATCTGGATTCTTCGAAAGATTATCTGTCGGTGAAAATTCTTGTGTCATTATTTGATGATAAGGATAAACTTACGAACAGTTATACCACAACTTATGTCTGTAACCCAGGCGAATCGAATATCATATTATCTGTTTTTCCATTCGCCAGGCAAAATAATGCGGATTATATTATTGACGCTTCTTCAACGGGTTTAAAAGGGCTCTATAATTTCCCTGAAAACGTTAATAAGTTGAGTGATGTCAATCTTACCATGTCTGTAAAATCGGGACTGTTAAGTTTTTTTGGATCAAAGAATATTGTTTCGTTAAAAAACAGAAGTGTTGAAATAAAAGTCGGGAATTATATCCTTAAATCCGATTTAACTGTTGACGCATATTTATGGGGGATGCGTGTGAAGTCAATAAGATATGTGGTTATTGAGAAACTGGATTCTGAAAAATTTATAATTAGCCAAGTGTTTAGAAATGAAGACGGTAGTTATTTTTCAATTGATTATTAAGAATATCGTCAGAAGTATATGCTGAAATGATAAATTTTAAAAAGATAAGCGCCAAGTGCTGAAAATCAGATTTTTGCAATTATTGAATAAGAGGCTGAAAAAAAGATATTTTATACAAAACTTAAAAGTCATGGAAACAAAAAAGCAAAATTCAGAAGATGACAAAAAGAAAATAATTTACCAATGCCCCATGAGGTGCGAAGAAATTAAGAAATACTACCATCCGGGGAATTGTCCGGTTTGTAATATGAAGCTTGTTCAAATTCGAGATAAAGATTCACGTGAATTCCATCATTTTTTTGGATAGCAGGACGATTTAAAAATTAAGAAGATAGGAATATAATGCAGGATATGAGGTGCTATCAATTATTTGTGGGCATGAATTGATTAGCAATTTGGGTTGAAATTCTTACTAAAAATAATAACTATCATGAATGTAAAAAAGAATTCGTCTGATCGAAGGAATTTTCTGAAGTTAGGTTTATTCACTGGTGGCGCTGCTGTTGCTGGAGTTGGTCTGGGCACCGCGATAACACAGAGTTCCGGTGAGAAAGTAAAAGTATTGACGATGGACGGCAAGCTGGTGGAAGTTGATAAAAACTCAATAAGCACCGCACGCTTGCAAATGGTAACCAATGCCGAAGCTCGTAAAGGAATTGAAGGAAAAAAGTTTGTAATGGTGATTGACCTGGCCAAATGCGATGGGTGTGGTGAATGTACGACTGCTTGCCAAAAAATGCACTTTATTCCACCTGAACGCGAATGGATTAAAGTATATCAAATGCAGGATACAAAAACCACTGCGCCATATTGGTTTCCGAAGCCCTGTTTCCATTGCGACGACCCTCCCTGCACCAAAGTATGTCCAGTTGACGCGACTTTCAAACGGGAAGACGGTATAGTGTTAATTGATAACGAAAGGTGTATTGGCTGTCGGTTCTGCATGGCTGCCTGCCCCTATTCTGCCCGGTTTTTTAATTGGGGACCACCAAATCAGCCCGAAGAAGTTGCCGCGATGCCCTATTCTCCTGAGCAAAGTTTTCCGGCAAAAATTGGTACAGTCGAAAAATGCGATTTTTGTCCGCATTCTGCCCGAAAGGGAGAACTGCCTGCCTGTGTTTCCGGCTGTCCGATGGATGCTATATACTTTGGAGACGAAAATGAGGATGCGGTAACCAACCATTCAGGAACAACTGTCTCATTTAGAAAACTTATCGACGATAATGCCGGATATGTTTTCCTTGAAGATCTTGGAACTAAACCGAGGGTATATTATCTACCACCCAAAAATCGAATATATCCGGGTCCTAAAATCGATCCAAATAAAGATCAATCCAAAGTAGAGGAATAGAAACGTAATGGAATTTAAAATGAAAAAGATGAAAAATTCTATGGCTGAAAAAGATCAGAACAACTTCATTGAAACTGTTGATGTTGACAAAATTAAGGAAGACTTACTTCGTCCGATTCAAAAAATAGGGACTGCAGGAAAGATTTGGATTGCCTTTTTACTATTGATTTGCCTTATTGCCGCTTATGCCTATTTTTTGCAATTAAAAAACGGGCTTCAGGTAACCAATATGCACGAATATGCCTCCTGGGGAATCTACATTTCCTCATTTGTCTATTTCGTTGCAATCAGTTTGGTAGGTGCTTTAATTTCATCCATCCTGAAATTATTGAATTTCGAATGGTATCGACCAATAGCGAGGATCGCAGAGACCATTGCGGTAGCAAATATTATATGTGCCGGTCTTATTATTGTTGTTGATATGGGACGGCCAGACCGGGTGTTCAATTTATTTTTGCACGGGAGAGTTCAATCACCCATCCTATGGGATGTGATGGTTGTCTCATCCTATCTGATCACAAGTTTGTTGTTTTTATATTTCTCTCTATTGCCTTCCATTGGCATTTTAAGAGACCAAATAAAAGGCAGACCCAATTGGCAAATGAAGTTGTACAAATTTCTGGCGCTGGGATGGGAAGGCAGTGAAAAACAATGGGCTCGATTAAAAAAATCAATCCGGGTAATTTGCATATTGATCATTCCACTGGCAGTTTCAATTCATACAGTTACCGCATGGCTGTTTGCCACAACTGTCCGGCCGGGTTGGAACAGTTCTAACTTTGGGCCTTACTTTGTTGCCGGAGCTTTTCTTGCAGGAACCGGAGCAGTAATTGTGGGCATGTTTGTCTTTCGTAAAGTCTATCATCTTGAAGAATATCTCACTGACCTTCATTTTGATAACATGGGGAAACTATTGGTTTTCTTAGGAATCGTTTACGCGTATTTTAATATCAATGAATTTTTGATCCCAGCCTATTCTTCAAAGAGTTCGGAAGCCCTGTTGCTCAACGACATGTTCACCGGATCATCAGCAAGCTTGTTTTGGTTTACACAGGCCATCGGGATGATATTGCCGATCATTTTGCTTCTATTCAAAAAGATGCGCAGACCTTTACCAATGACTATAATAGCTGTATTTATTGTCTTTGGTGCCTGGTTAAAGCGGTATCTGATTGTTATCCCGATTTTATTGCATCCTTATCTCCCCATACAAAATGTACCCCAATCATGGACGACGTATTTCCCATCTTGGATTGAAATAGCCATTGTCCTCGGTTTTATCTCGTTTTCATTGTTGTTTGTAACTCTCTTTTCAAGGCTTTTCCCGATTATCTCAATTGCGGATGTAGTTGAAGGAAAAGAAAAGGAGATTGAATTAGTACGCGGCAAAAGCTTCGATATGCAAAACGGAGAGCAAGCTTTACATATGAAAATTAATTAACGCAAAATATAAGAGAGATGAAAAACAGAATATTATCCAAAAATATAACAGGCAGAAAAGGTTTATTCCTGCTCGTACTTATTTTTATTCAATCTGTTTCTGTGGCTCAAACGGAAGAGTTGACTGCATCAGCTAAAAAAAAGGTGATTTTGCAGTTGAATTTTTATGCGAAGTCTGATACTGAACGAACTGCTGTTGTGAGTGCCATTGAACGCGATAAGAATGGAAAACCAGCTTTGGCTACAGGACTAGTAATCAATATATATTTCTTTAAAAAGGATACTTCGCAATTGTTCAGTAAAATAACTACCAATGAAAAAGGAGCTGGAAAAGTATTGCTTACCAGAAACCTGGAGGAAGATGTTCAGGGTACTATTCATTTGATTGCAAAGCTTGAAAACAATCCGGAATATGAAGATGTGGAAGTTGAAGGAAATACGCAGAAAGCAAATATTACGCTAAGCACGACGGAAGAAGATTCGACGAAAACAGTAATTGCTAAATTATCAGCCTTTGGTGAAGATGGAACATTAATTCCGGTTGGTGATATTGACATTACTTTTTATACAAAACGACTGTTTGGTTTATTGCCATTAGGCGAAGATGCCACTGTTACTACTGATGAGAACGGTGTGGCAGAATTGATTTTCCCCAAACACATCAAAGGGGACGAAACGGGTAATGTGACTATCGTTGCTCAAGTGGAGCACGATGAAACCTACGGAACAGTGGAAGCGCAAACTGATGCCAGATATGCAGAACCAGCAGTTTTTGTCCCGGATACTTCTCAGGCCCTGTGGAAAAGCGATGCTCCCCTTTGGATGGCAATTGCTTTCTATCTGGCTCTTTCATCTATTATAACAACAGTCTTCTATCTGTTTTATCAATTGTATAAAATCAGGAAAGAAAGCTCAATATAAAATCAATCATTTATTTAATCATAAAAACTACAAGTATGAAATCAAAATTTAAAAACAAATTTTTATCCATTTCATTTAAAGCAGGAATTTCAGTGTTTGTACTGGTTTTGTCTTTCGCTTTCACTCAGAAAAAAGAAGATTGGATAGCGCCTGCTTCAGCGCAGAAGAAGAAAAATCCGGTTGAAGTCAATGCAGCGAACCTTGCATCTGCCAAAAAATCGTATGAAAAAGAATGCCTTTCGTGCCACGGCCGGAAAGGGAAAGGTGATGGACCGAGCAGTGTTACATTGGATGTAATACCAGGAGACCTCAGCGCAGCGAAAGTGCAGGATCAGACTGACGGTGAGTTATTCTGGAAAATTACTGAAGGGAAAAAACCAATGCCCACGACGAAACTAACACTTACAGATGACCAACGTTGGGCGGTTGTAAATTATGTCAGAACTTTGAAAAAGTAGCCTTCTTCTAAATAAGGAATTTGATAATTGTATAGCCTATTTAATATTTATAAATAATACAAATGAAAAAATTAAAACTTATTACAGTAGTATTTTTGGGATTTATTTTAAGTGGAATCAATGCATTTTCACAGGATGTAGTCTCCCAGACAGATCAAAACCTAAGTGCTATCACTAAAGCTCAGACTTCCGGTGATACAAACTTTTTATTGACCGGATACGCCTATTCTGGATACTCTAAGGATGGCGCCAATCAGGGAACTTTTGGCCCTTTGGGATTTTCTCCAATTTTTCTGTGGAAAAAATCGGATAAACTATTCGTTGAAGCAGAAATGGAATTTGGATTGGAAGATGGTGAAATAAGCCTTGGTTTGGAATATCTCACCTTGCATTATATTTTGAATAAATACATGACCATTGGCGCTGGTAAATTTTTATCTCCTTTTGGAACATTTGCTGAAAGACTCCATCCGGCATGGATCAATAAATTTTCGGATAAACCACTAGGTTTTAGTGATGAAGGCACCATGGTTGGACCGATGGGCGAATTAGGAGTTGAACTTAGAGGTGGCGCCCAACTGGGTAATTCAAAAATTAATTATGTGGGTTATGTTACAAATGGCCCAAATCTGGCGACTGAAGATCCTGCGATTGCAGGCCAGCTGATGTACAAAAATCTGGCAGATAATAACAACAACAAAGCAATTGGTGGTCGTTTGGGATTTTTACCTTTCTCAAATTCATCATTGGAAGTTGGCGTTTCAGGTCAAACATCAATTGTTGGAGATAAAGAATCCGATTACGAAAATGTTGGTGCAAAACTATTTTCCGCAGATGTTTCTTATGTCCATAAAGTGAGTATTTTCAATATGGACATAAAAGGACAATTAAACAATGTGGCAGTTGATAAGGCTAACTATACCGATGAATCAGGCACAAGCTACACCTTCGATAACAACACCAAAGCGTATTACTTACAACTTGCTCTACGGCCAGCCTTTGTGCAAAGTAAATTTATTCGAAATCTTGAATTTGCAGGTAGATACTCAGCCTTGAACAATCCGGAGGGAGCTATTTGGTCTGGCAATCAAAAACAAATCGGATTCGGTGTTAATTATTGGTTAAACTGGAATTCTGTTTTGAAGATTGATTACCTGTCAAATAAATTGGATAATGAAGCAAGCGAAGGATCCCTATTTGTGCAGTT
>JBASYJ010000041.1:0-15713 GCA_049277435.1 Prolixibacteraceae bacterium | reverse complement strand
GATGGATACTTGTAACTTGACAAGTCCAAAGTCGGATCGTAATCCGACATAACTGCCGGTTCTATTTCATCATATTCTTCTTCAACTTTTTTCTGTACCTGTAGTTCAGGTTCTGATTTAACTTTTGGCTGTGGTTTTGGTTCTTCACTGAAAAGTAAGTCCTCAATACTCATTTCCACATCCTTCTGCGATACTGTATTTTCTATTTCAAAATCTTCCACAATTTCATCATTCCCCGAATCAGGATCAAAAATCGCTTTGATCTGATCATCCTCAGTGATTATCTTCGAAATGGCCAGATCCTCAATCTGAAACGGAACTTCAGGAACATTTTCTAATGCAACCGATTTATCTTGTTGCTCAGCTACCGGTGTTTCAGTTTGTTTTTTAGTAAAAAAATGAGTTAACCAGGGAATAATCTGTTTAAAAGTAACAATCAGCAAAACAAAAAGTGCAAAAATCAGAATTAAAGCTGCACCAAACGAACCAAGAATTGAAGATAGAAAACTGGAAAGTATAAAACCATACATTCCACCGATATTCAGAAACTGATTGTCGGCAACATTGGTTAAAGCGAGACCAAGTGTGATCGAAAACCAAAGCATCCAGAGAATTGAAAAAATGAGTGTCCTTAAAAAATTAATCTTTTTAGATCCGAATAAATTTAAAGCTCCCACAAATAATATAACTACAATAAAAAAGGACGAAAATCCAAAACCCAGGTTAATAAATTGTTCACTTAACAATGCGCCTCCTTTACCGGCAATATTGTCGACCTGGATCGACGGATCAAAAAACAAATCTGACAAGGGAAGGTCTAATTTACTCTGATCGACTGCTCCGGAAAAGATGTAGGAAACAAATGCAACAGTCAGGTAACCACTGATAATCATGAATAAGAGACCAAGAGTATATTTAAACTGGTTGCTCTTAAAAAAGTGCACAATTCCCGATATTTTAGAAGGTGTTGGCGCTTTTTCTTTTTTCGTTATTTTCTTTGCCATGAGGATTTTTAATTCGTCTGCGAAGTTAACGATTTATACTATTATATATTTTATCTTTTCGGTCAAACATTACAATATTTACCCCTGTTTAAAGCTATCAATCTTCAGAAATAGGATGTTGTTCCAGTGTTTAAGAGCATCATTTTCAGTGAGCACAACTTCTGTTTGTCATGTTTATAATTCATTCCTTTTTTTAAGTTTGCTCGTCACAATTCGATTTTTTTATTTCTGAAATGCCCTTTATCTCTGCATAAATCAGAAATTTAACAAAAAACATCAATTTTGAATTATTGAGAATTAACCAATTCGGCAATAGATTAAAAAAATACTTTTACTTATGAATAAGATAGCGGTGGTGGCTTTAGGAGGAAACGCACTTTTGCGTCAGGACGAAAAAGGAACAATTGAACAACAGGAAGCAAATACTGCTGAAACGCTGGAGAACCTGATTTTTCTGCTCAATGAAGGATTCGAATTGGTCATCACCCATGGCAACGGCCCGCAGGTTGGTAACATATTGATGCGCAACGACGCAGGAAACCAACTTTATGATATCGCACCGATGCCTTTGGATGTCTGTGTGGCCGATTCGCAGGGAGGAATCGGCTACATGATTGAACGAATGATCCGGAACATCCTGCGAAAACACAACATCAAAAAAAATGTCATCACCCTGGTTTCAATGACCACAGTTAATCCTGATGATCCTGCATTTTCCAATCCAACGAAAGGAATTGGTAAAATTTATTCTGAAGAAGAAGCCTTAAAACTTCAGGAAGAAAAAGGCTGGATTTTTAAACCTTCATCCAAATCGAATGGTGGCTGGCGAAGAATGGTGCCGTCCCCACAGCCGATCGACATCATTAACCGTGAAATTATCGAACAACTTGTGAACGCGGGAAACATTGTCATTGCTGCAGGAGGTGGCGGAATTCCGGTATACTACGACGAAAACAACGACATTCGAACAGTCGACGCCGTAATCGATAAAGATCTCGCTTCAGCACTTCTGGCTTCAAAAATTAAAGCAAACGAATTCTATATTTTAACCGACGTATCCTTTATTTATAAGGACTTTGGATTGCCAACCCAGGAAAAACTCGAATTCATGAATTATGCCGATACCCTAAAATACCTCGAAGCAGGTACTTTTTCAGAAGGGACCATGGCACCAAAGATTAAGGCTTGTTTGTACTTCATTAAAAACGGAGGCGAAAAAAGTGTCATTACTGAAGCTAAAAAACTGGAAGACAAATCATACGGATCAAAAATAACGATGGAATATGATTCTTAATCATCCTTTTCAGAAACGACAAAACCATTAAAGAATACACCTAAATATAAATACAATGGAAATCAAATTAAAAAACAGAAATTTTCTAAAACTGCTCGACTATAACTCGGATGAAATCAATTATCTGCTCGAACTGGCTACAATATTGAAAAAAGCAAAAGCAAACGGTTTGGAAGAACAAATGTTGTTTGGTAAAAACATTGCCTTAATTTTCGAAAAAAACTCGACCCGGACACGTTGCGCTTTTGAGGTTGCAGCATTCGATCAGGGTGCTCATGCAACTTATCTCGGACCAACCGGATCACAAATCGGAACTAAGGAATCGATTAAAGATACAGCGCGGGTACTTGGCCGGATGTACGATGGTATTGAATACCGCGGTTATGGCCAGGACATTGTGGAAGAACTGGCCAAATATGCCGGCGTGCCGGTTTGGAATGGTTTAACAACCGAATTTCATCCGACCCAGATTCTTGCCGATATGCTCACCATGAAAGAACATTCAGCAAAACCACTTTCAGAAATAAAATTCTGTTACCTGGGAGATGCCCGTAACAATATGGGAAACTCGCTGATGGTCGGCGCAGCCAAATTAGGAATGGATTTTCGTGCAGCCGCGCCGGCAAGTTGCCAGCCTGCCGAAGAATTGCAAACAATTTGTCGTACGATTGCAAAAGGAACCGGAGCAAAACTGCTGGTTACAGAAAACCTGGCTGAAGCAGTGAAAGATTGTGATTTTATTTATACCGACGTTTGGGTTTCGATGGGCGAACCGGAATCGGTTTGGGCCGAACGGATTAAGCTGCTCCTACCCTACCAGGTCAACAAAACCGTCATGGAATTAACAGGTAATCCGGATGTGAAATTTCTGCATTGTTTACCAGCATTCCACAACCGGGAAACTAAAGTTGGTGAAGAAATGTTTCAGAAATTCGGACTCGACGGACTTGAAGTTACCGAAGAAGTTTTCGAAAGCAGCGCTTCCATTGTTTTCGATCAGGCTGAAAACCGGTTACATACCATTAAAGCAGTAATGGTGGCAACAATTGGGTAAAAGTTCTGCTGAAATCGAATCGATTAAGTAACAAAGGTGATAGCTTGTAAAATAACTATCACCTTATATTTTCTGTACGACTCTTCATATTGTCTGATGATTCTTTTATATTTGACAGCACAATACAGCACAGCTATAAACCTAAACTTAAACCGATGAAAATCAAAAAAATTATTGCTTTCATTGTTCTGATTCAATTTTCTGCAACGATGGTCATGGCTCAGCCGGGATATCTGCCTTCAGAGAAAAATCTTCAAAACCGCGAATGGTTTCAGGATGCCAAATTCGGATTATTCATTCACTGGGGAATGTATTGCCAAATGGCAGGTGGCGGCGATGAGGGAATTGCCGAATGGATCATGAACCAAAAGAGAATTCCGATCGCCCAGTATGAAAAGCTGCCAAACTTTTTTAATCCTGTTTCATTTAATCCTGCAGAATGGGTTTCCATGGTCAAAAAAGCCGGCATGAAATACATAACCATTACCAGCAAGCATCACGAAGGTTTTGCCATGTACGATTCAAAAGTGAGCGATTACAATGTTGTTAAACGCACGCCTTACGGAAAGGATATCATCAAAATGCTGAAAGATGAATGCGATAAGCAAGGCATTAAATTATTTTTTTACTACTCACAACTCGACTGGCATCATCCGGATTATTTTCCACGTGGAAATACCGGTCAGGGTTATACCGGGCGACCGGAAAAAGGTGACTGGAATAAATACATCGATTACATGAATGCGCAACTTTCCGAATTGCTTACCAATTACGGAGAAGTTGGCGGTATCTGGTTCGATGGAATGTGGGACAAATGGGATGCTCCATGGCGCCTGGACGAAACTTATGGCTTAATCCATAAACTCCAGCCGGGTGCATTAATTGGCAGCAATCACCATAAATTCCCAATTCCAGGCGAAGATTTCCAGATGTATGAACGTGATCTGCCGGGCGAAAACTCCATGGGATTTAACCATACCGGTGCCATGTCGGACCTGCCACTTGAAATGTGCGAAACAATGAACGGTTCATGGGGATTCAATCTGGCTGATAAAAACTATAAAACGACCACACAATTACTTCAGACATTAATTAAAGCATCCGGTTATGGCGCTAATTTTTTATTAAATACCGGTCCCATGCCAAACGGTAAAATTCAGCCTGAAAACATTGACACCTTAATGGTAATGGGGAAATGGCTCGATAAGTATGGTGAAACGATTTACGGAACCCGAAAAGGTCCGGTTAATCCTGCCTTGTGGGGAGCATCAACCCAAAAAGACGGAAAAGTCTGGATTCATATCTTAAATTGCAAAGAAGAAAACTTATTCATTGGCCAACTTCCGAAAAAAATAAAATCTGCCAGATTTTACGACGATCAGTCACCGGTAAAATTTAAAGAAACAGAATTAGGAGTTATCATTAATATACCTGATGTCAAAAAGAAACCGGTTGATACAATAATTCATATCGAATTTTAGCACCAGATTCCAATCTCTTTTTTATATTTCAAAAAGCTGTCACCAAACGACAGCTTTTTTATTTTTAATAAGTCCGTATTAATCAGGACAAAGGCTATGCAAAACGATTTTCAACCCGAAAACATACACATATCTACATACGTAATCGAGTTTTTTTTGATATATTCGACGGTTTTTGAAAAGTAAAAAATTCGGACATTAAAAGAAAACAAATTATTATTGGTATTGTTAAGTGTTCTGAATGAATACTATTCAAATATTAATTTTCAAAAAACCAAAAATATGTTTGATCTTGATTTAATTCAAAAAAACTACGAGGAATTAAGTGCAAAAATCACAGAAGTGAAAAAGCACTTGGGAAGGCCTTTAACTCTTTCCGAAAAAATTCTTTATTCTCATTTGTATGCCGGACAAACCCTGAATGATTTTAAACGTGGAGCAGATTATGTCGATTTTGCACCCGACCGGGTTGCCATGCAGGATGCCACAGCCCAAATGGCATTGTTGCAGTTTATGAATGCCGGAAAAAACAAAACCGCTGTTCCATCAACAGTTCATTGCGATCACCTGATTCAGGCAAGCAAAAATGGATTGGCCGACCTGAACGACGCGATAAAAATCAACAAGGAAGTATATGATTTTCTGGAATCGGTATCCAATAAATACGGAATTGGTTTCTGGAAACCAGGTGCAGGTATTATTCACCAGGTAGTCTTGGAAAATTACGCATTCCCCGGTGGAATGATGATCGGAACCGACTCGCATACAGTGAATGCCGGAGGTTTGGGAATGATTGCCATCGGAGTTGGTGGTGCCGATGCCGTTGATGTTATGGCCGGAATGGCCTGGGAATTAAAATTTCCAAAACTGATCGGAATTAAACTAACCGGAAAATTAAGCGGTTGGACTGCCCCAAAAGATGTTATCCTAAAAGTTGCCGGAATCCTGACAGTTAAAGGTGGAACCGGAGCAATTATCGAATATTTCGGCGAAGGTGCCGAAGCCATGTCCTGTACCGGGAAAGGCACCATCTGTAACATGGGTGCTGAAGTTGGTGCTACCACATCGACTTTTGGTTACGACGAATCGATGGAACGCTACCTGCGTGCAACCGGTCGCGCCGAAGTTGCCGATCTGGCCAATCAGGTAAAAGAGCATTTAACTGCCGATCCTGAAGTTTATGCCAGTCCGGAGAACTATTTCGATCAGGTAATCGAAATCAATCTTTCAGAACTGGAACCGCATGTCAACGGGCCATTCACTCCGGATCGTGCCACTCCAATTTCTAAAATTGCCGAAGTAGCAAAAGAAAACGGCTGGCCAACTAAAATTGAAGTAGGTTTGATTGGATCATGTACCAATTCATCATACGAAGACATCTCCCGTGCAGCCTCCTTGGCCAAACAGGCGGTTGATAAAAACCTGAAATCAAAAGCAGAATTTACAATCACTCCAGGTTCAGAATTAGTACGGTACACCATCGAACGTGATGGATTTATCGACATTTTCAATAAAATCGGAGCCAGCGTTTTTGCCAATGCCTGTGGACCATGTATCGGCCAGTGGTCGAGACCAGGTGCGGAAAAAGGCGAAAAAAATACGATTATCCATTCGTTTAACCGTAACTTTTCAAAACGTGCCGATGGTAATCCAAATACTCATGCTTTTGTTGCTTCTCCCGAATTGGTTACAGCTTTAGCAATCGCCGGTGATTTGGCTTTTAATCCGTTAACCGATTATCTGGTAAACGAAGCAGGCGAAAAAGTAAAACTGGACGCACCTTCCGGACAGGAATTACCAGCAAAAGGATTTGCCGTTGAAGATGCCGGTTTTCAGGCTCCCGCCGAAGATGGTTCCGGAGTAAATGTTGCAGTTTCTCCGGATTCTGGTCGTTTGCAGTTGCTTTATTCTTTTCCTGAATGGGATGGCGAAAATATAACCGGTGCCAAACTGCTGATCAAGGCAAAAGGAAAATGTACCACCGACCATATATCGATGGCTGGACCATGGTTACGTTTCCGCGGACACCTTGATAATATTTCGAACAATATGCTGATCGGTGCAGTGAACGCCTTTACTGACGAAACCAATAAGGTTAAAAATCAACTGACCGGTGAATATGCCGAAGTACCTGCAGTTCAGCGGGCATACAAAGCAAATAACATTCCGACGGTGGTCATTGGTGACCAGAATTATGGCGAGGGTTCATCACGCGAACACGCTGCCATGGAACCACGTCATCTGGGAGTAAAAGCAGTTATCGTGAAATCGTTTGCCCGAATTCATGAAACCAATTTGAAAAAACAGGGAATGTTGGGCTTAACTTTTTCCAACGAAGCCGATTACGACAAAATTCAGGAAGATGACACCTTGAATTTCATTGATTTAAAATCATTTGCACCCGGAAAACCTTTAACACTCGAACTGGTGCATGCTGATGGTTCAAAAGAAACGATCACTCTAAACCACACCTATAATGACCAGCAGATTGATTGGTTCAAAGCTGGTTCGGCCTTAAATCTGATTCGTAAACAAAACAACTAAAATCAAGTGATGAACAAAATTAAAGTAGCTAATCCTGTAGTAGAACTCGACGGAGATGAGATGACCCGGGTAATCTGGTCGTTTATTAAAGAAAAATTAATTTTCCCTTATTTGGATATCGACATCAAATATTTCGATTTGGGAATGGAACACCGTGATGCAACAAATGATCAGGTTACCATTGATGCAGCCAACGCCATAAAAAAATACAATGTTGGTATAAAATGTGCCACAATAACTCCGGACGAAGCCCGAGTCGAAGAATTTGGCCTGAAAAAAATGTGGAAATCGCCCAATGGCACCATTCGTAACATCCTGGACGGAACAGTATTCCGTGAACCAATTATCATCAGTAACATTCCTCGTTTGGTACCGGGTTGGAAACAACCAATCTGTATCGGTCGTCATGCTTTTGGAGACCAGTATCGTGCAACTGATTTCACAACCAAAGGAAAAGGTAAATTAACCATCAGTTTTACTCCTGAAGACGGCAGTGAGCCAACTTCTTTTGAAGTGTATGATTTTAACGGCGATGGCGTTGCAATGGCCATGTACAATACGGATGATTCGATCACCGGATTTGCCCGTGCCTGTATGAATCAGGCGTTGGTAAAAAAATGGCCGCTCTATTTGTCAACAAAAAACACCATTCTGAAAAAGTACGACGGTCGGTTTAAAGATATCTTTCAGGAAGTATTTGACACCGAATTTAAATACCGTTTTGCCGATGCAGGTATTACCTACGAACACCGTTTAATCGACGATATGGTAGCTGCCTGTATGAAATGGGAAGGCGGATTTGTTTGGGCATGCAAAAACTACGACGGCGACGTTCAATCGGATACTGTTGCTCAGGGATTTGGTTCACTTGGACTGATGACTTCAACGCTGGTTACACCTGACGGACTGACCATGGAAGCAGAAGCAGCACATGGAACAGTAACACGTCACTACCGGATGCACCAGCAGGGAAAACCGACATCAACCAATCCAATTGCATCGATTTATGCCTGGACACGTGGTTTGGCCTTTCGTGGAAAACTGGATGGAAACCAAAAACTGATCGAGTTTGCTGAAGCCCTTGAACATGTTTGTGTTGAAACAGTTGAAGAAGGCAAAATGACCAAAGACCTTGCATTAATCGTTTACGGCAATGAACTGACTTCTGAAAACTACCTGACAACAGAAGGATTTTTGGATGCATTGGATCAAAATTTACAGAAAAAATTAAGCTAATTATCTGCTTATGAGTCAGATTATCGAATTTAAAGATGGCCAGTTAATTGTCCCCGATCAGCCGGTAATTCCTTTTATCGAAGGAGACGGAATCGGAAAAGATATTACTGAACCGAGTCAACGCGTAATCGATGCAGCCGTTGCTGCAGCCTATGGTTCTTCAAAAAAAATAATCTGGAAAGAAGTACTGGCTGGTAAAAAAGCCTTTGACCTTACCGGCAATTACATGCCAGAAGAAACACTGGAAGCTTTCCAGAAATATTTGGTTGGGATAAAAGGTCCGCTCGAAACACCTGTTGGCGAAGGCATCCGCTCATTGAATGTGGCCTTGCGGCAAACACTCGATTTGTACGTTTGTTTGCGCCCGATCCGCTGGTTCAAAGGTGTACCTTCTCCGGTTCGTTTTCCTGAACATGTCGACATGCATATTTTCAGGGAAAATACTGAAGATATTTATGCCGGAATTGAATACATGACCGGAACTGAAAAAGCGAATAAATTTCGTGACTTTCTCATCAATGAAATGGGCGTAAATGTTATCCGTTTTCCTGAAACCAGTTCATTTGGCGTAAAACCAGTTTCGAAAGACGGCTCTGAAAGATTAATCCGGGCTTCGATCAAATATGCAATCGAACGTGAACTTCCTTCCGTAACCATCGTTCACAAAGGAAACATCATGAAATTTACGGAAGGTGCCTTTAAGAACTGGGGATACAATTTGGCTGAAGCAGAATTCGGTGATCAGACTTTTACCTGGCGGCAATATCAGCAGATTGAAAAACAAAAAGGATATGAAGAAGCAAAATCTGAACTCGAAAAAGCAAAATCATCAGGGAAAGTAATCATAAAAGATGTGATTACCGATGCTTTCCTTCAGGAAAGTTTGTTGCATCCGTTTGACCATTCGGTAATTGCAACTTTAAACCTGAATGGCGATTACATTTCGGATCAGCTGGCTGCCATGGTTGGTGGAATTGGAATTTCTCCCGGAGCAAATATCAACTACAACAGTGGATTTGCCATTTTTGAAGCTACCCACGGAACTGCTCCCAATATTGCCGGAACCGGCAAGGCAAATCCCGGGTCGCTGATCTTATCAGGCGCCATGTTGCTCGAATATTTGGGATGGGACAAAGCAGCCGAACACATTTATGATGCTTTGGATCACACTTTTGTTAAACGAAAAGTCACATCGGATTTATATAGCATGATGGAAGCTGCAACATTGCTCACAACTTCTGAGTTTGCTGATGAGATTATTCGAAATATTCATTAATTTAGAAAACTAAATCCAAAAAAGAAACTAAAAATCAAACATAAATTATGGAATACATTAAAAACAGGTTCTATGAAAAAGCCATGAAAAACATGGCCCATTTCCAGCAGGTAAGAAAAGAGCACGGTGATGTAGTTTTAGGTCAGGTTACCATTGATCAGGTACTTTCAGGAATGAAAGGAATACCGGCTTTACTTACTGAAACTTCGAAACTCGATGCCAACGAAGGAATCCGGTTCAGAGGATATTCACTTCCTGAATTGCAGCAGAAACTTCCAAAAATGGATGATGCCGGCGAGCCTCTTCCCGAAGGTTTATTTTACCTGATGATGATTGGAGATATTCCGGACAAGGAAGATGTACTGAATATCT
The DNA here is from genome assembly GCA_049277435.1 of Prolixibacteraceae bacterium. GTDB lineage: Bacteria > Bacteroidota > Bacteroidia > Bacteroidales > Prolixibacteraceae > Aquipluma. The sequence continues at coordinate 5,452 of JBASYJ010000041.1, read as the reverse complement.
CAAAAGATTGGGCTACCCGCTCACACGTTCCTCAGCACGTATTTGATGTAATCGACGCCTTGCCAAAAAACAGTCGTCCGATGACTCAGTTCAGCACGGCTATCCTTTCGATGGCCTACGATTCTGTATTCCAGAAGGCTTACCGCGCAGGTGTTAACAAAAAATTCTACTGGGATTTCATGTACGAAGATGTTATGACTTTAATTGCACGTCTGCCTCGTATTGCAGCGTACATTTATCGTCGTATGTATCACAACGGAAATCACATCGAACCAAATCCGACACTCGACTGGGCAGGTAACCTGGCACACATGATGGGTTTCGACTCGGTTGAAGTGAAAAGACTCATGCGTTTGTACATGGTTATCCATGCCGACCACGAAGGAGGAAACGTGTCAGCTCATGCCACACACCTTGTAGGTTCTGCACTAAGTAACGCATATTATTCGTTTACTGCCGGTATGGTTGGTTTAGCTGGTCCGCTTCACGGATTTGCAAATCAGGAAGTAATTAGCTGGATCGAAGAAATGATTGAACAAATCGGAAACGATGAACCAACTGATACTCAGATTGCCGAATACATTGAACAGACATTGCTGGCCGGAAGAGTGGTCCCAGGATACGGTCACGCCGTTCTTCGCATTACTGATCCACGTTTTACTGTACAACAGAAGTTTGCCGAGAAATACATTAAAAACGATAAACTGATCAATACAGTTAACGCGATTTACCGTGTTGCCCCACCAATTCTGGATGCTACCGGCAAGATTAAAAATCCATATCCAAATGTGGATGCGATCAGTGGTGCCTTGTTAAACCACTACGGAATTACCGAATCAAATTTCTATACCGTATTATTTGGTGTTTCACGTTCGCTTGGAGTATTGTCTTCATTGGTTTTCGACCGGGTTTACGGACTGCCAATTGAGCGGCCATCTTCGCAAACTTTAGAGTGGTTCCTGAATAAAGCAGGAATTCAAGCCGAAAAATAACACCTGTTTCAAGTTAAAATACCGAAAGGCAGTTCGAAAGAGCTGCCTTTTTTCATTAATCGTAAAAGACTCCTGAATTTTCTTCATTCAAATTCCTGGTATATCTTTTTGATAATGAAAAAGTCAGGCTATTTCGTTCCGTCAAATGCCCGCTATCCGGCATTTTTTTCTTCCTGATGCGTTCTTTTCTTTAGGTAGTGAAAAACAAATTGCTATATTTGCAATCGCAAAAAAGAAATACGGGTGTAGCTCAGTTGGTAGAGCACTGGTCTCCAAAACCAGGTGTCGGGCGTTCGAGTCGCTCCTCCCGTGCAAAGCTGCTCAATCGGGCAGCTTTTTTGTTTTAAAGAAAGTCTTTGGTAACTTCAACCCAAATAGAAACAGAGTTATGATTGTCGATCTTTTTATCCCTTGTTTTATCGATCAGATTTATCCTGATACAGCTTTTAATGTGGTAAAACTTCTCCGGAAGGCCGGCCTGGATGTGAATTACAATCCGGAACAAACCTGCTGCGGACAACCGGCTTTTAACAGCGGCTACTGGGACGAAACCAAAACTCTGGCCAATAAATTTATTCTGGATTTTCCGAATGAACGGCACATCGTCAGTCCGTCGGCTTCCTGCACCGGATTTATTAAAAATTACTATCCCGATTTATTTAAAAACGGGCAAAAAGGATTTGAGGATTATCAGCGATTGAACAGGAATTTGTTTGAACTAACCGATTACCTGGTCAATCACCTGAAATTTACCGATTTTGGCGCTGAGTTTCCGTACAAAGTTTGCTACCACGATGCCTGTACCGCTTTGCGTGAATATGGAATCCGTCAGGAACCACGTACATTATTATCTAAAGTTAAAGGACTGGAACTGGTTGAAATGGAAGATACAGAAACCTGTTGCGGTTTTGGCGGAACTTTTTCTGCAAAATTTTCAGCTATTTCAACAGCAATGACTGAACAAAAAGTTGAAAACGCCCTGAAAACAGGAGCCGAATACATCATTTCAACCGAATCATCGTGTATCATGAACCTGGAAGGATATATCCTGAAGAATAATATCCCGATCAAACCCATTCATATTGCCGATATTTTGGCATCGGGATGGGAATAAAAAAGCCCTCTAAATCCTTCAAAATGGGGGACTTTGCAAAAATTAGATGATTAGTCGTCGAACTTTTGAAAAGATAGAATTTAAATACTTCATTGAATAAGAGATGAAGGTATAATTTGAACTTGAAACCTGGAATTTGAAACTTGTGCTATGGCTGAAATAGGAAAATTAAATCAATTAGAGGTAGTAAAAGAAGTTGACTTTGGTATTTACCTCGACGGTGGTGATTTAGGCGAAATCCTGATGCCCAAACGATACGTTCCTGAAGGAACTCAAGTGGATGATACGATTGAAGCATTCATCTACCTCGATTCGGAAGACCGTTTGGTAGCAACTACCGAAAAGCCTCTGGCTATGGTCGAAGAATTTGCCCTGCTTGAAGTCGTTTCTGTCACTCCGGTTGGTGCTTTCCTGAACTGGGGTTTACCCAAAGACTTGTTTGTACCATTCCGCGAACAACGCCAGGAAATGGAAGAAGGCCGGAAATACCTGGTTTACGTGTATCTGGACACAAATAGCAAAAGAATTGCTGCTTCTTCTAAAATCGAAAACTACCTGGATAACATTCCGGTTGATTACGATGAAAACGAAGAAGTTGACCTGATTATCGTCAACGAAACAGATTTGGGCTTCAATGCCATCATTGATAACAGCCACCTTGGAATTATCTACAAAAATGAAGTCTTTCAGGAACTTAATCCAGGTGATAAAATAAAAGGTTACATCAAAAAGATTCGGACTGACGGAAAAATCGACCTTCGTCTGGATAAAATGGGTTATGAAAAAATCAGTTCTTTTGTCGATCTGATCATTGTTGAACTTCAGAAAAATAAAGGTTTTATTCCTTTAACTGATAAAAGTTCCCCGGAAGACATTTACCGAACATTTAAAATCAGCAAAAAGAATTTTAAAGCAGCTGTCGGAGCTCTTTATAAGAAACGATTTATTGCTCTCGAAGAAAACGGAATTCGTTTATTGGGTTCAAAATAAAATACTGCATCTCAAAATATTCACGGGGTGACTTAAAGTCACCCCGTGAATAAGATCTAAATCAAAAATGAAAGTTTGTATTGCCGAAAAGCCCAGTGTGGCCAAAGAGCTGGCACAGATTATTGGCGCAAAAACCCGCAGAGACGGCTATTTTGAAGGAAACGGATATCAGGTAACCTGGACATTCGGGCATTTGTGTACCCTGAAAGAACCCAACGATTATACTGAACAGTGGAAATCGTGGAACATGCGCTCGCTACCGATGATCCCGCAAAAATTTGGTATCAAACTCATTAAAAATGATGGTGTCGAGAAACAATTCAATACCATAGAGAAATTGATGTCAGCCGCTGAAGAGGTGATCAACTGCGGTGATGCCGGGCAGGAAGGGGAACTGATTCAAAGATGGGTCATGTCGAAAGCAAAATGTACCGCCCCGGTGAAACGACTGTGGATTTCCTCCCTGACAGAAGAAGCCATCCGCGAAGGTTTTAATCATTTGCTGTCAGGAAAGAAGTTTGACAATCTCTATGCCGCCGGAAGTGCCCGTGCCATTGGCGATTGGCTGCTCGGAATGAATGCAACCCGGCTTTACACCCTGAAATACGGTCAAAACCGGCAGGTGCTTTCGATCGGAAGGGTGCAAACCCCTACCCTTGCCATCATTGTCAACCGGCAGAAGGAAATCGACGCGTTTATTCCTGAACCTTATTTCGAAATTAAAACCATTTACCGCGAAGCTACATTTTCAGCTTCCTCCGGAAGATTTCAGAACCGCGAAAATGCAGCCCAGGTGCTGGAAGAAATCAGCCGGTATGAACTCGAAATTGGATCGATTGAAACCAAAAACAGCATCGAACAACCTTTGCGGCTTTATGATTTAACTTCACTTCAGGTGGATTGTAACCGAAAATTCAACATGGGTGCTGAAGATACCTTGAAGACTATCCAATCGCTTTATGAAAAGAAGCTGACCACTTATCCACGTGTGGATACCACATACCTGTCGGAAGACATTTATCCCAAAGTTCCCGGAATCCTGAAGAACCTGAAAGGATACGAAAACCTGACAGAACCATTGCTTCAGGAGAAGAAAATACGAAAAACAAACAAGGTATTCGACGATAAGAAAATAACCGACCACCATGCCATCATACCGACCGGGCAATCACGAATTGATCTGAATCAGCAGGAAAAGCAGGTTTTCGACATGGTGACCAAACGCTTCATCTCGGTTTTTTATCCGGATTGTAAAGTTGCAAATACTACTGTTGAAGCAAAAGTGGGAACCCATGATTTTAAAGCCACCGGGAAACAAATTCTGGAACCGGGATGGCAGGCTGTTTACATGAATGAAAAGAATCCGGTTCAAAAGGATGAAAATATTCTGCCCATTTTTGTGACCGGCGAGCATGGCCCACACGAACCGGGCCTGCTCGAAAAACAAACCCAACCACCCAAATATCTGACTGAAGCAACTTTACTTCGGGCTATGGAAACTGCAGGGAAAAGTGTGGATGATGAAGAGCTGCGCGAGTTGATGAAAGACAATGGCATCGGTCGTCCTTCTACCCGTGCCAACATCATTGAAACACTTTTCAGGAGAAAATATGTAAAAAAAGAGGGCAAACGGCTGGTAGCTACCCCCACTGGAATCGACCTGATTGACAGCATCGAAAATGAACTGCTAAAATCAGCTGAACTAACCGGACAGTGGGAAAAAAAGCTACGAATGATCGAACTTGGCGAATACGATGTCAGCCTTTTTATGGATGAGATGAAACAAATGGTGATCGAAGTGGTTGATCAGGTAAAACGTTCGCCCAGAAAGGTATTTACCCTGGCTCCGGAAGAACCCGTTGTTCCGGAGAAGAAAGCAAAAGCTGCACTTGCAGAACCAACTGAAACCACTTGCCCGGCCTGCAAAAAAGGAACATTAAAAAAGGGCAAAAATGCCTGGGGCTGCTCCGGGTGGAAAGAAGGTTGCCTGTTTGTTATTCCGTTCGAATTCATGGGCAAAAAACTCACAGAGTCTCAAATCAAACGCCTGGCCGAAAAAGGGAAAACCACCCTGATCAAAGGTTTTAAACAGGACGAAAATTCGGTGGATGGATTTCTGGAACTCAGTTCTGAAAATCAGATCAGTTTTGCCGAAGCTGAACCTGAGAAATTAATTTGCCCATCGTGCAAAACCGGCGAAATCGTAAAAGGCAGCACGGCCTGGGGCTGTACCAATTTCAGGGGTGGCTGCAAACTTCGGATTCCATTTGAACTTCAGGGTAAATCGCTAAGCGAAAGTCAGGTTACCCAATTGGTTTTAAAGGGACAAACACGACCATTTACCCTCGAAAACGGC
>JBASYJ010000040.1:0-9533 GCA_049277435.1 Prolixibacteraceae bacterium | reverse complement strand
CCTGGTTCGAGGTAAACACGATTGGATTGGTTGATGTACCGACGGCGTTGATTTTACCACCACGCTGAATAAACAATCCACTTTTCTGTGTTCCGCGGATAATTGTTCCGGCTTCAACAGTTAAAGTCGCGCCAGCGTCAACATAAACCCATCCGTCGAGTTTGATCACTCCACTCCAGGTTTCGTCTGCAGTAAGGTGTGTTCCTGCACTAAATGTAAACTGACCGTTACCTTTGGTAATTGTGGCTTCCGGATACGATTTGTCAATTGGATTCCATTCTGTCCAGCCTTTGGTCCAGTCAACCGAACCAAAAGCACCTACATAGGATACTTTGTCAAAAAAGTCACTATCAATGCTTTGGGCAACAGACCCAAAAACCATTGATAAAATAAACATTGAAGAAAGTAAAATTTGTTTCATAACTATTCTTTTTAAATTATAGTGTATTCAATTAAAAGATTGATTGTTAAAGCTTTATTGATAATCCAACTGTCATTTGACGGTTTGGCACATAATAAATGGTTGGAACTTCTATTTCATCCTGAGCTCCATAATACTGAACAAATTGTACCGGATCGTTTAAAATATCTTTCATTCCTAATTTCACTGTGGTGCGTTTCCCGATTCGTTTCTGAATGGTCAGGTCAAGTGAATTCCGGGGTAATTCCCAGGTATGAGGATTTACCGGAGAGCCTACATAAGCAATTCGTTTCCCAACGGTGTTGTAGGAAAGATTCACCGAAAGACCGTTATCCGGATTTAAGTAGTTCAAACCCAAATTCATGATAAAAGGAGATTGTCCCTGCATGATCCGGTGTTTCTCGCGGGCAAAAGGCAGATCAGTCTGTATTTCGCTCTTGATGTATGACGTGTTGAAAATGATTGTCAGGTCTTTCAGGTAATGAAGAAAACCAGCGGCAGATCCAAGTTCTGTCAGTTGTTTCCGTACATCCAGTTCAAGTCCCATCGAATAGGCTTTTTCGGTATTGAATGGTTTATAATCGTAACCTGTTCCGGCAGGAATCAGGAAAACTTCGATCGGATTGCTGAAATCTTTATAAAAAGCGGCCACCGAAACCATTTCGCCCAACGACGGATACCATTCATAACGAAGATCGTAGCTGTTGATGTAAGCATTTTGCAAGGTGTCGTTTCCGTGTACAATGGCAAACATGTCAAAATCCTGATAAGCAAAATTGGCCATTTCCCTGAACTCCGGACGATTCACCGTTTTTCCATAGGAAGCACGAATCAGATGTTTTTCATTGATGTTGTAACTCAGGTTAACCGAAGGGAAAAAATTCGTTGTGTCGCGGGTGATGTCGTACAATTCCGGCGTTGGTGTCGGTACATAAAAATCGGTAATCAGGCGGCTGAATTTTTCGACACGAACACCACCATAAAGGGTAACTTTATTGAGTACCGGAATTTGCAAACCAATGTATCCGGCCTGAATTTTATCGCTGGCATTGTAGCTGTCTTCCGGACGGTTTACATCTTTATAGGTAAATCCGTATTGAGTTGGCTGCGTTTTCCGGAAGAAAATATTTTCAGGAACAAACAGGTTGGTAGCCGTATTGTGCATGTCAAACGGTGTATTCCGGAATGCAACAGCACCAATAATTCTGGAATTAAATGAACGTTCTTTTTTTTCGTAAAATCCACCGGTTTTTAAAATCCAGTCTTTTTCTGTTCCAAACAGTTTGAATTTCTGTTCCAGGTCAATCTTCACATCATAAATTTTCTCGGTCATGTCGCTCCACAAACGTCCTGCATCGTAAACATTCGGAGAGTTTTGAATCAACAGGTAATAATTATCAGTAAAAGAGCTTCCGTCAGTTTTATCCTGAACATAGGTTAAACGGCGGTTGTCAGGCTGTTTATTTTTGGTGAGTCCGTAACCCAGCATCCATTTCACAGAAGTTTGTTCCTGATTAAATTTCTGCTCTCCGGCCAACTGTCCAGAATAAACCATCCGGCTCACAAACCTCAGGTCATAAATCCGCTGGGTTTTCCCGTCGTAATAATTTATACCATTACGAATACTGGTCGAACTGGTACCATTCTGGTTTAAAAAGTTCCTGAATTCAAGTTTCTGGTTATTGCCATACAGGATGTTCCAGTTGTGAATAAATCCCATCTTGGAATTCCGGCTTGAAATGACATCTTTAAAATCGAAGTCTTTATCAACTTCTCCGGTGAATTCGCTTAATCCCTGATATTCGGTGCGGTTACGGTCGATGTTTGTATTTGTCTGTCCGAAGTTAAATGCTGAAAGGTTTCCGAAAGTTACCTTTCCCAGCAGGAAACGTCGTTGTGAGGCAATCGAAAAACTCTGATCCAAAAACGGTGATTTGGTATATGTTTCCCAATTGTTGCTGAATAATTTCGATACGCTGGTAATGTCTTCGAATTTTTGAGCATTCGCCTGGGCATCCGAAAAGTCATATAGATTGGCGAATGATTGTCTGTCGGGTACTCCGGCCGGAATATTTCTCGAACCATTGTCCCAACCGAGCCAATCGGTTTTACTTCCCTGATAAGTATTAAAATCTTTGCTGAAAGTTGCATTTTGAGTGTATCCGGCAGAATAGGAAATTACCAGGCTGTTTTCGTCGGCAACATCTTTGGTTTCAATGTTTATGGCTGCTCCGGCAAAATCGGCAGGCAATTCAGGAGCCGGACTTTTATAAATCAGGATATTATTAATCAATCCGCTCGGGATGGCATCAAACGAGAAAGCCCGTTTATCGGCTTCGAAACTTGGTGCGGTTGCACCGTTCAGCATCACCGAATTGTAACGTTCAATCAATCCGCGCACAATGACAAATTTGCCGTTGGTGATCGTTATTCCGGGAACACGGCGAATGACTTCTGCCGCATCTTTATCCTGTGATTTGCTGATTTGCTGTGCAGAAATACCACTGACAATCAGGTTGCCGGCCTTCAAACCCGACAGCAACGAAACTTCAGTATTCTCGCGTCGTTTCGCTACTACGTTTACTTCTTCAATATCTACTGAAGCAGGTTTAAGTTCAACATTTACGACTGATTCCTGACCGTTGGTCAATTCAACACGAACAATCTGCGAATCGTACGAAATATATGAAACGACCAGGTTGTAAGCCCCCGCTCCTACTTTTTCAATTCTGAAATTTCCATCAAAATCGGTGATGGCTCCATTTGTAGTTCCCTGAAGCGCAACGGTGGCTCCAATAAGTGTTTCTTTGGTATTCGCATCGGCAATAGTTCCACGAATTACACCGGTTTGTGTCATTCCGACTATTGAAAGAAGCATGAAGGCTACCGCCGTCAACAAGTTTTTAAGTTTCATTAAAAAGCGCTTAATAATAAATTGTTCCTTTTCCCATTTTCACATTTGCCGGATCAGCTGATAGCGGGTAGTTAATTCAGCGGTCAAAGGAATAGGATCGCAGTTACAGAACGATTAATATTTTCTTGCGCTATGATTACATTTGAATAACAGAATTGCAACATACCAATCTAACACATAATCATTCAGTATTTTAGAACTAAAAAGTGAATTAATTAAGGATGGATTGCTGTTAAAAGTCGATTAATATGTAAATTCAAACGGAAGGACCTTATTACCCTGAATCTGATTTATTTGTTTAAATCAATTCTGAAAAAATTCTATACCGGGATAGCAAAATTTACAGATTTTACTTCAATTACAGGTAGGGAAAGTATAGAATGTTGATTGACAAGACCGGACAATAAAAATAAATTGTTTCACATGAACCATATAAAATAAATCAAGTTCCGAAGGAGCAGTTATGGTAGATAAAATAAAGAAGCGTTGACTTACAAAAATCAGGAGTAATTTGCAGACGAACTAATTTCCCTGAATTGCAGGCAAGGTAAATGAAACAATTGTACCTTCACCTTTTTGGCTTTCGATGTTAATAGTACCATGATTCTTCTCCACAAAATCCTTGACCAGAATTAAACCCAAACCGGTACTTTTTTCATTCTCAGTCCCGTTGGTATGAAAAGTATTCGAAATATTAAAGATTTTCGAGAGCGACTCGGCATCAATCCCAACTCCATTATCGATGATCCGAATTGCTGCGGTCTCTTTGTTCAGAATCTCCGTCTCAATGGTTACCGAACTTTCGCGGAATGAAAATTTAATGGCATTGCTGAGGATATTGCGAACGATTGTCTGTAACATATCGTGGTCGGCACGGACATAGATTTGATCATCCAATTTTAGATTGATAGCAATATCTTTGTTTTCGGCCGAGTGTTTGATTCCCTTTATTGAATTTTGTATAACATCGCTGAGTTTTAATTCCGTTGGCCTGAACTCAATTTTATTTAATTGAGATTGAGCCCAGATCAGCAGATTTTCAAGCAAAACACTTACATTTTCTGCCGATTTAGATAATTCCAACACGATTCTTTTTAATTCTTCCGGACTGTGTTCAGTAAACGTATCATTAAGATACTCCAGAAAAGAAGCAAGATTCCCGGTAGGTCCACGTAAATCGTGAGCGATAATCGCAAAAAACTTATCTTTTGCAGCATTTGATTCTCTGAGCTCCAGGTTTTTGTGCCGGATTTTTGTATTAAACCAATAGATAGAAATTGAAATTAGAAATGCAATTGAAATTCCAATAATCATCAACCATTGTGAAATCCTATTCTGCTTGATTATAAGCGAATTAATTTTATTCTGTTTTTCCAGTTCAACTATCTGGCCTTTTTTCTTATCAATCTCATAGATAGCCTGTAACTGTTCAATTTTAATATTTGCAGTTCCCGAAAGGAGTAAATCTTGAATGGCAATTTGCTCTTTCTGACATCGAAACGCGTTTTTCAGATCATTGTTTTTCAGATAAACTTCAGTCAGCTTCGAATAAATATTGGACTGAATTCTGGTTTGCTTATTTGAAATGGCGAGATCCAGACCTTTCTGAATGCTTTTTAATCCCTTATCCATTTGACCTTTGCCGATAAAGCATAATCCAAGATACTCATATACAGTTGGCATATTCAGGAAATCCCCAACTTTAATTTTCACCATCAATGCCTCATTCAAATATTTCTCTGCTAACTCATAGTTTCCTCTTGAATATTCAATAAGCCCGAGGTTTTTATGAGCATTTGATTGTCCATAGGTTGATTTACTACCGGTGAATATATTCAGCGTTTTATCAATATAGTTATGTGCTTCATCGAAATTACCCGCATCGAGGTTAATTAATCCAATCTGTTCAAAACAAAGGGCCATTCCGCCACTATCACCATTTATCGCAGCCTGTTTGGTATATATGGCCAAGGCTTCCTGAAAATAGTCCATTGCCTTCTCCGGAAGTTTCAAATCCAGATAAATCCGTCCCAATAAATAAGCCGACCAGGCATATCCTTCCGGGTAATTTGCTTTTTCATAATTTAGCTTGGCATTTACGATATACTCGATTGCCCGGTCGTACAACCCATTAATCCGGAATATAGTTCCCATCATGGAATAGGAAGATCCCATCGTTTTATAGTTTTCCGCGAAACGACAGGCATGTATCGATGCATTAAAATATTCCAGTGCATCAATTTCTTTGCTCTGACTGTGGCTGATAACCCCTTTGCGATATAAAACTTCACCTCTATACCAATTATCTTCGAATTTTTCCGTGATAGCGAGTGCTGTATCATAATAAGCCTCAGCTATACCGAAGTTCTCCAATATATTGTTTATTCTTCCCTGGATAAAATAAGCACGAATTTCCATGCTCTTATCCTTCGAAGCTTTTGCTGCTATTAATGCTGAACCAGCCAGTGCCTTTGCTTCAGATTCATTATCTGGCATGAGTTGAAGAGCAAGATCTAATTGAGCAGCAATTTTATCAGATCCACTTTTATTCGCTAATTCTTTACGGAGACTATCTGTTCGGTGAATATTGATTTTTTCCAATGAAAAACCAGAGGAGGGTAGGATAATAGTTGATAAAAACAGAAATCGCCGGAAGATATACTTTATTATTTTTCTCATAATCCAAAACAAACAATTGCGAAATAGATATTTATTCCAACCATTCACATCCTGCAAAAACAAAACACCTTGTTAAATAAAATTGCTTGGAGGTTAAAAATACTCAAAAGAATTTAAACACCAATCTTTAACAGCCAGATGCATCTGATAAAGCTTAAAACATCATCACAAATTCCGAACTATACATTTCAGGTAAAAACATGACATATATCCTGATTTTATGTCAATAATCCTCAAATCACACATAAACGTATTTAACTATCTGAATATCTATCAGGTATAAATGTTACCGAATGATTAATAACCACCGGTAATGTGTTACCACAAAGTTAAAAAGCACTAATTTTGTCCCGATTTTCTAAAACAGTTACAATCTATTATGGCAGAAAAACAGATCAACCTATTTGAAGAATTTCCACCAGTCAGCACCCAGCAGTGGATGGACAAAGTTACTGCTGACCTGAAAGGAGCTGATTTCAACCGGAAATTGGTATGGAAAACAAATGAAGGGATTGACGTTCAACCTTTTTACCGGGCAGAAAACCTGGCAGAACTGGGTTATCTGAACAGTCTTCCCGGAGAGTTCCCTTTTACCCGCGGAACAAAAAAGAACAACAACGAATGGCTGGTTCGCCAGAGTATTCAGGTAAACGACTTAGCTGAAGCCAACAAAAAAGCACTGACTTATTTAATGAAAGGTGTTGATTCGTTGGCTTTCGTATTTAGTGGCTGTACCGAATATTCGGTTGCCGATCTGGAAGTTTTGCTGAAAGACATTCAGCTCGACGCCGTGGAAGTGAACTTTGTTTGCTATTGCCGGGCCTGTAAAATCGCCGAACTATTCGTTGAGTACGCCAAACAAGGCAACTATGACCTGAAAAGCATCCGTGCTTCGGTCGAGTACGATCCGTTTGGCAAATATGCACTCTACGGAAAATTCAAAAAAGATCAGGATTTTGTGGTTTCGCAGGCAGTGAAAATGATCAATGCATCAGCCGAACTCACCAAATTCAAAACCCTGGCTGTAAATGGCAAAAACTTCGGAAACACCGGTTCATCAATCGTTCAGGAATTGGCATACTCACTGGCTCTGGGTGCTGAATACCTGACTACCTTGACCGAAGCCGGACTGACTGTTGACGCCGTGGCCAAAAAAATGAAGTTCAATTTTTCGGTTAGCGCCAACTATTTCCTCGAAATAGCCAAACTGCGTGCTGCCCGTTTATTGTGGGCTCAAATCGTAAAAGCTTATAATCCTGAATGCGAATGTTCGTGCAAAATGACCATTCATGCTGAAACAGGAAGCTGGAATAAAACCGTTTACGATGCTTACGTGAATATGCTCCGCACACAAACCGAAGCCATGAGCGCTTCACTGGGCGGTGCCGATTCAATCACAGTTCTTCCGTTCAATGCTACATACGAAGAAAGCACCGAGTTTTCCGATCGAATTGCGCGCAACCAGCAATTGTTGCTGAAAGAAGAATCTCACTTCTCGAAAATTGCCGATCCTTCTGCAGGATCATATTATATCGAAGAACTGACTGCTTCCATCGCCGATCAGGCCTGGAAACTGTTCCTCGAAGTTCAGGAAAAAGGCGGCTATTTAGCTGCATTGCGTGAAGGATTCATTCAGGCTGAAATTAAAAAGATGGCCGCCAAACGCGATATGAACATTGCCACCCGTCGTGAAAACCTGTTGGGCGTGAACCAGTTCCCAAACTTCACCGAAAAAATTGAAGGTGATATCGATGCTTCTGTTTTTGCCCCTGTTGATTTAACTTCGGAAGAAGCCGAAATTGAAACCCTGAAACCATACCGTGGTGCCCAGGCATTTGAAGCACTGAGGTATAAAACCGATGTTTATGCCAAAACGAACAAACGTCCGCTGGCTTTCATGCTGACTATTGGTAACCTGAACATGCGTAAAGCACGTGCACAGTTTGCCTGCAACTTCTTTGCTGTTGCCGGATTTGATGTTCTCGACAACAATGGTTTCAATACTGTTGAAGAAGGTGTTGAAGCTGCTCAAAAAGCGGGTGCTGCCATCGTGGTGATCTGTTCATCAGATGACGAATACACTGAACTGGCTCCTGCAGCTCTCGAAGCTATTGCCGGAAAAGCAATCTTCGTCGTTGCCGGCGCTCCTGCCAACACCGATGAACTGAAAGCCAAAGGCATCTCTAACTTCATCAGCGTAAAAAGCAACTTGTTGGCTGAGCTAACATCATACCAAAAACAACTTATAAAATAAACACAGCGACACAGCGACACAGCGATGAATTCAGAATTGTCATATAACAAGTTAGGAACCAAAATCATTGATGCAGCCATGCAGGTTCATCGTGAATTAGGTCCCGGTTTGTTAGAGTCAGTTTATGAAGTTTGCCTGATTGAAGAGTTGAAAAACAGAGGTCTTGAGGTTCAAAGTCAAGTTCGATTACCGATTATTTACAAAGGGAAAGAATTAAAAAAAGAATTTATCATCGACCTTTTAGTTGAAGACAAAATCGTAATTGAGTTGAAAGCTGTTGAAGATTTATTGCCTGTTCACGAAGTTCAACTGGTAACTTATTTAAAGCTTTCAGGAATGAAATTAGGATATTTAATCAACTTCAATGTTTCACTTCTGAAATTTGGGATTCGAAGAAGAATCAACGGAGAAATAGATTAAACTTTTAAGTCACAGTGCTTCATGATTAAACACAGCGGCACAAGTGACACAGCGAAAAAATAATTAACTCCGTGACACCGTGTCACCGTGTTTCAAAAAAATAAAGTGTATGCGACCAAATTTTAAAGACATAAACATCAAAGCAGCAGCACCACAGCCGAAGACAGGTGAGTGGGTGGCTGAAAACAAGATTGAAAAGAACTGGATGACCGCCGAACAAATTCCGGTGAAGCCGGTTTACACCAAAGAGGACCTCGAAGGCATGGAACACCTGAACTATGCTGCCGGAGTGGCTCCTTACCTGCGTGGACCTTACTCGGTGATGTATGCCATGCAGCCCTGGACTGTGCGTCAATACGCCGGTTTCTCAACTGCTGAAGAATCAAACGCGTTCTATCGCCGTAACCTTGCTGCCGGTCAGAAAGGATTATCGGTAGCATTCGACTTGGCAACTCACCGCGGATACGATTCTGATCACCCACGCGTGGTTGGCGACGTTGGTAAAGCCGGTGTGGCCATTGACTCGATCCTGGATATGAAAATCCTGTTCGACCAGATTCCATTGGATAAAATGTCGGTTTCGATGACCATGAACGGCGCTGTACTTCCGGTACTGGCCTTCTACATCGTAACTGCATTGGAACAGGGTGCAACGCTCGATCAGCTTGCCGGTACCATCCAGAACGATATCCTGAAAGAATTTATGGTGCGTAATACCTACATTTATCCGCCTGAATTCTCGATGAAAATTATTGCCGACATTTTCGAGTTCACTTCTCAGAAAATGCCAAAATTCAACTCGATTTCCATCTCCGGATACCACATGCAGGAAGCCGGTGCGACTG
>JBASYJ010000039.1:0-20773 GCA_049277435.1 Prolixibacteraceae bacterium | reverse complement strand
GCCAACTTTCCTTTTTCCCTTCTCCGGATTCCAATCTCCCTGTTTATCCCTTGATCTTCACCGGAATTCCGGAGATCATCAGGAAAACTTCGCTGGCCTGTTGGGCAATGTGCTGGTTCATCCAGCCTTGCAGGTCGGCAAATTTGCGGGCAGATTCTTCCGCCGGATGAACACCCATTCCCAGTTCGTTGCTCACTACAATCAGGTTCATTTCTTTCTGAATAAAGCGGTTCCATTCGGCTTTGGCTTGTTTGAGCGAACGATCGATGTTGAACTGATTGTCGAAAAAGATGTTGTTCAGCCACAAAGTGATGCAGTCGAGCAAAACAGTTTGGCCTTCCACCTGGCATACGGAAAGCTGCTTTTCTTCCTCGATGTTGATCCAGTTCGGGCCGCGATCGTTCCGGTGCCGCTGGATGCGAAGACGGAAATCTTCGTCCCACACCCGCGCGGTGGCCAGGTAAACCGGATTTGGACTGGCCGACTCGGCCATTTGCTGGGCGAAACTGCTTTTCCCTGATCGGGCGCCTCCTGTGATGAATGTGATTTGAGGCATCTGGTTTGGTTTTATCATTTAGTTGGTTTTACAACCATCCACTTTGCCTGAACAAACATCCTTGACATACCGCCAGCGGATGGTATCGCCCGGCAGCACCGGTTGCTGAATGGCCAGCTTTCGGGGCAATGTGCCGTTAATACTGTAATACCAGGCCATGTCACCACGTTTGGCAAGCACATCATCAATTTCAATCACGAAAACATAGTTCTTAATTGGATGTGTTTTTACGTCGGCAACTTTTTGCAAGGCTTCCAGCGCTGTCAGGTTTTCTTCCCATGCAATGGATACCTGTTTTTCTTTCAGATCTTTCCCGTAGCTGATCTCAACAATCACCTGGTTCCCGGCATTTATCTTCCTGCTTTTTGAGAAACCGTAAAAAGAGACAAGAAGCATAATTAAGGACAATACTGTAATTCGTTTCATACATTAAAAATTAGAAGTTGCTGTGCATAGCTGCTTTTTCCCGAACGGGCGCCTCCTGTGATGAAAGTTATTTGTGCCATGCTTTTAAAATTAGCCACAAAGGCACGAAGACACTAAATGTATATTCATTACTTTGTGTCTTAGCGTCTTTGTGGCATTAAATTGTTTTTAGTATGTGTATGCCAGTTTGGCGGCAATGCTTCTTCCAGGCATGTTGTACCCGTCTTTTTCCGAATAGTTCTCATCGAGCAGGTTCGATACTGTAATCCGGAAATTTACTTTTTCACTGAATGCATAGCCGATGGAATAGTCGAACAGCAAGTATTCAGGATGTTGTAGGATTTTGTCGGTTACTTTATAACCACCTTGGGTATAATAATCGGCCGCAACAATTCCCGGACGCTGAGCTCCGAACGAATCTTTTTCGAGGCGCGAACCAATAAAACGGCTGTTTAGGCGCATGCTAATCCGGTCGTGACGGTAATTCAGACCAAAGTTTCCATTGGCTTTCCGCACATATTGCATGTATCGGGTCAGCATTTCGGTGCCCACCAGCTGCGTAAAATCGTTTTTCAGGATCCATGTAATGTTGACGTAAGTTTCCAGTTTCGGTCTTTCCGGCAGGAATTGTCCCATGTTGAACGACGACATCAGTTCAAGGCCCTTCATTTTCGAGTCGTTGGCATTGACGTAGGTGTATTCGCCCGAAACCGTTTTCTCTTCCACGATTTTGTGGTCGTGCAAGGTTTTGAAGTATGAAACATCCAGTTTCAGGCTGTTTTTTGCTGACGAATAGCCCAATCCAAAATCGGTAGTACGCGATTTTTCAGGATCGAGGTCGGGATTGCCAACATACGATTTTCCTGAAACGGTATATTTCCCTGCTACTTTAAAGGCATCAGGAACAGAGAACGCCGTTCCGAACGAGGCGTGTGCCTTGAAATTTTTCAGGAATTGATATTGCGCACCAACCGAGGGGTTCAAGGTATTATAATTGACATCGGCTTCCGTAGCTTTCAATCCGTCGTTGGCATCAATGTGATATGTAAACCGGTCGAAACGTACGCCGGCATTTACATCCAACTTGTTGATCGAATAAGCCAGTTGCGTGAAAGCAGCCACATTGATGAATTTGTTGTTGGGTTTGTATGGATCGGCAGGCGTCCCGAAGGACGAAAAACGGTTTGAAACATAGTCGTAAATCTTTAAATCTGTCCCCAACAGCACGTTCAGCCTGCCCAGTTGGTAATTGTCCTGAAGCTGGTAGCCGTATTCCTTTACCATGCTCTTAAAACTGATAAACCCTGCATCGGTGTTGTTCGAATAGTTCGGGTTCTGGTCATTGGTGTAATACGGGCTGAATCGGAAATGATTCTTTTCATTGTTCTGTTCCAACGTAAGGTAAAGGTTCAGCCGGTTCACATCCTTTTTACTTTGTCCGTAGGTTCCCCAATAGTTACCGGCTGTTTCCACATCATAGGCAAAGGTATAAGCTCCTTCAACATCAATTTGCCACTGCTTGCCGATGCCGTAATTCACAAATGCATTGGCCGAATTCAGTTCGTACTGCGAATTATCCATGGCATCGCCATACGAAGCTTTATCCAGTATCTGTTTATCGGTTGCCGACAGTTTCAACAGGTTTTTCTGGCCAATGCGATAATCTTTAGTTTGTTCCTGACGGCTGTACCCCAGACCATATGTCAGTTTCTTTCCAGAAATTCCGGTGAAATTTCCTGAAAGTTTCCGATAGCCAAAACTTCCGGATTCAACTGAAATATGTCCTTCAGGAATAGCGCCGCCGCGTTTGGTGATAATGTTTACCACGCCGCCCATGGCATCCGATCCGTAAAGTACCGAATACGAACCTTTCACAATTTCGATTTGCCCGACATTGTTGAGGTCGATGGTCGCCAGGTTGGTCGTTCCGGCAGGCTTTCCGTCGATGAGTAACAAGGTATAGCTGCGAGAGTGGGCGCTTGGCGAAAAACCACGCATCCCAATAGCAGCATATAGGCCGGGGTACTGAATAATGTCGAGATTAGTGGTGCGTTTAAGCACTTCGGCCAGATTTTCGGACGGTAACGACTGGATTAGGCTCGATGGAATAATTTCTACCTTCTGTGGAAGGTTTTTGAGTTTACGTTCCATGCGTGAAGCATGAACAGTTACTTCCTGGATTGGAAACACTTTGGTTGAGTCGGGCAGGTCGGCTGCAACAGCTAAAGAGCAGAGCGATCCCAGGCAAACAAAGGTCATTTGCTTAAAATTCATAACAATTTTTTATGGTTAAACATTAAAAAATGTCGACCATAAACTTTCAGTATGTTCCCCGATAAACATCCCGGGCTGACAAAAAAGGAACAAATGGATAAATTAGATGAAAACGATCACCCCATTGCTTTTATCCCGAAAGCTATGATTAACGTGCGTGGAATTGGCAGGTCTTCTGGCTCACCTTCTTTTTGAGGCCTTCCCATCCCGATGCAATCGGGACAGTGGCAGGAGTTTCAAAAAGTTTGAATTAAGGCTTACAGCTGCGGGTACAGCTCCGGTTTTTCACCGGATTCCCTATTAGTCCATGTTGGCGTAAACCAACGTTGGAACCATTTCCGGGGACAAAAGTAAAGATTATTTTGAATGGAGTACAAGTTTTCACCACAGATTGCACAGATAAACGCAGATAAAAAATAATTTTTGGTTGGAACAAATTGTAGTTTTAGCGTAAATTATTACAGATTAGGAGACTGAAACAATTTATATTGAACCCACTCCGGGTTTCTCAACCTTGTTCGCTTGTTTGCCTCTGGTTTTGCCGGAGGTTATTCAAATTCAAGTCCTTCGGACTTTTGATTCTTTACAACCAGAAGGGGTGCAATTTTTATCGTCGGGGGTATTGACCACGGAGAATTCTAAAAAAGTATAAATAAACCAATCTGTGAAAATCTGTGGTAGCTGTGGTGCGAAATTGGTGCTAAATCATTCTGACAATGCAGATCAACCCGACAAAAACCAGGCTGGTGAAGAAATTCAAAACACAGGTTTTGTAGAAATCGGCGTTGGTAATCAATCGGGGTGTTTTTCCGATGTAAGGCTTCTCGACCAAAGCGCCATGATACACATTTGGTCCTCCAAAGCGGCAATTCAGGATTCCGGCCAAAGCAGCTTCGGGATAACCGGCATTTGGGCTGCTGTGCTGGTGACCGTAACGGAAAATAAAAGCCAGTCCGCGCCAGTTGAAGCTGAGAATGACCATCAACAAAGCGGTAATTCGCGCCGGAATGAAATTGATGACATCATCGAAGCGGGCTGCAAACCAGCCAAATTGCCGGAAACGCTCACTTTTGTAGCCAATCATCGAGTCGAGGGTGTTTGCCATTTTGTAGGCCATCATCGCCGGAACACCGCCCAGGGCATAGAAAAACAGCGGAGCAATTACCCCGTCGCTGAGGTTTTCGGCCAGGGTTTCGAGAACCGCTGTACGAATTTGCTGATTATTCAGGTTTTTGGTTTCGCGGCCAACGATGTAACTCAGTCGTTCACGCCCGGCATCGAGACCAGATTTCTCCAACGTTGAAATTACTTTAAACGCTTCCCAAATCAGGCTTCGGTTAGCCAGTCCGTAAAAAACACCCAGACTTGCCAGAACAATAAACAGGATTTCGTTACTTTCAGCCAGTTTCAGGATTAGCCAAAATACCCAGAATGTAACCGCAATAAGAACGATTGCCATTATTGATCCCTTCGTTTTTCGGTATTTTCCTGAATTTAGTTTTTCAGTAAAAAAGGATATGGAATTGCCAAAAAGCCGGATAGGATGCGGCAATCCGAGCGGATCACCCAAAATAGTATCGAGCAAAAACCCAATGAGAAGGGCATAAATGAACAGGTATTCAGATGTCATCGTATCAGTTTTACCACAGCGAAAACGGCAAAAAACAAAGAGAACTGAGATAATATTTCACTCTGTGTAAACTCCGTGTTCTCTGTGGTTAATTGTTTTTGAATAGGTTTTTAATGCCTCAAGCAGCAACAGATTATCGCTTTCGTCCCGTGTGCAAACCCGGAAATGCCGCTCGTTTAGTCCCCGAAAGTTGGAGGCATCGCGAATCAAAATGCCGTGTTCCTGAATTAGGAATTCCTTAAGATCAGCAGCAGTTCCCGATTGCATTTCAACCAAAAAGAACGGTGCTTCAGAAGTAATTACCCGAAATTCGTCCAATTGGTCAATCGATTGCTGAAGTTCAGTTGAACTTTTACGAATGCCTGAGTTATCAAGCGGATGTTCTTTCAGATATCCGGATAAAAATTTCCCGGCTTCCTGTGCCAGCGTGTTTACGGACCAGGGCTGCTGAAATTTACGTATTCGCCCAGCCAGTTTTTCTGAAGCAACCACATACCCCAAACGCAAACCAGGAATGGCACAGCATTTAGTTAGCGAGCGAACAACAATCAGGTTTGAATAACATTGCGTTAATGGAATGGCCGATTGAAATTCGGGAATAAACGCTGCGTATGCTTCATCAACCATAAAAACGGTATTTTTATAAGTTCTCAGTGCTTCTTCAATCGTCGAAATGTTAAAAATGTTTCCGTCCGGATTATTGGGGTAGCCAATCCAACACATGTTGGCCCCCGATTTCAGTGTTTGATCCAACTCTTCGCTCCTGAAAAATGCTGGAATATGCTGGTGCATCAGGCAGGCATCCTCGTATTCGGCAAATGCCGGAACCAAAATAGCAGAAACCGATTCGCGAAAAGATAATGCAATGGTGTAAAATGCCTCAACCGATCCGTTAAAAGCCAGCACTTGATTGGCAAAAACCGAATGTGATTCAGCAATCTGAAGGCGCAATCCGGTAGCATCCGGTTCCGGATAATTCCCGATAAGATGCAGGTTTTGCTGCAGATGGCGGATCAATTCAGGTGGAGTTCCACCGAACCAGACATTTGAACTGAAGTCGGCTTTGACCGGCTTGGGATAGCGATACCGGTCGTCGCCATGTCCTGAAATCATAGTCTCAATTCAGATGATTTGTAAATTAATCGAATCATTTCTTCAAGGGCATCAACAAATAAAATTGGGGTGGGGCTGCATGTTTTATTCGAATCCAGAATAAAAATCCGTTTATTTTTGCTTGCCAACAGTGATGAGTATTTCATCCAGGTGTCACGTTCTTCTTCTGCAACCATACCCATGGTCACGACAATAATGATATCCGGATTTTGTTTCAATACATATTCGCGTGTGATATTACCGGTTCTTAATTCAGCAGCAATATTTATTCCTCCTGAAAACCGGATAAAATCGTCCATGAAAGTGTTTGGGGTGGCACAGAACAGCGGTTTAGCTCCAATCTGAATAAATATCTTCGGATTTTGACCGGACGGAATGCTTGCCTTTAGTTTTGCCAAACGTTCTTTTTGTTGGGAAACGATGGTTCTGGCTTTTTCTCCCTGACCAACCAATTTGCCAAGCCAGATAAAATCGGCGCAAATTTCGTCGAACGATTTGGGATATGGTATATATTCGACCCGGAGGTTCAGTTTTTTCAGCTTATCAATGGTTTCCGGTTTGATGAGCGATGATGTAATAATCAGATCGGGTTTCAGCGTCAGGGTCTTTTCGATGCTGACATTAACGGCAGAAGCAACAACCGGAGTTTTGTCGGAAGCCTCAACCGGGCAATAACTGGTACAACCCACTAACCGATTTTGTTCCCCCATCAGGTAAAGGCTTTTGGTCATCCACGGAACAAGCGATACAATACGTTTAGCTTCTTGTGCTGAAGAAATCAGATGGCAAATCAAGAAAAGTGAAATGATGATATGTGTCTTTTTCATGCCCGGAATTAGATTATCTCCTGAAACCAGTGATTATCATGGAAACTGACGGTCCCTTTTTGAAACGAAACCGAATGCCTGAAAATTGGACCATCGTAAACAAAGGTGTGAAACTCACCCAACTCGGCACAAACGTCAATGCCTTCGAGCTTTGAGAGTTCGGCTACAAAAGTAGAATCGTATTCGCGACCCAGAAAATCCTTGGTCAGTTGTTTGGCATTCACCGAAACGGTTAGTGCTTTGAAGCCTTTGCCAATAATTTCGGAAGCAAGTTCTTCAACAGGATTGTCCCACAGGGGAAAAATGGCTTCGATACCGCATTCTACACAAACCCTTTCGATCCACTGACGGTGTTCCCTCAGGTAGATATCTCCAAACACACCGCCTGTGATACCTTCTTCTTTTAGTTTCAGGATGGCAGCTTTAAAATTTTGCTCGTATCCAGTCCGATCTGTTTTGGGTTGAAGCAGTTCAATGCCCAGTGCTTTGGCTTGGTGGACCATCAAATACTGACCAATTCCATGCGAACGCGAAAAATCGCTGTTGGCATCGCACATGTTCAGGAGAACTTTTACCTGGTGAGTTCCTGATTTTTGGATTCGGTATAGTGCCAGCATACAGTCTTTACCGCCACTCCACGACGAAAATAGTTGCATAATACAAAATGTTGTTCCGGAAGAAATGAAATGGAAACAGCAGTTGCCCTTCACCGATCTTTTTTCCCGAAGATTCGACTAAAATTGATTTTGAACTGGCAGGTCTTCTGGCTCACCTTCTTTTTGAAGCCTTCCCATCCCGAGTGCTCGGTGCAGTGGCATGCAGATCAAAAAGTTTTTATAAAGGCTTACAGCTGCGGGTACAGCTCCGGTATTGCACCGGATTCCCTTTTCAGACGCTTCCCGAACAGGGAAGTTGGTCACCAATACGCGGCAAAAGTAGGAAAATTTACAGTGGAAATTATTCTAAGTATAGAATTTGATTTAAAATATCTCCCTCTTCATCCGACTGGTTTTGGAAATCGACGTTAATGTGGAGATTTAGGTGAACATTAAAAAAGTCTTTTCTTGCATATAGGAATTAATAATATTCTTCAATCTAAATTGTATCTGTTTTGGTATTAATGAATTGAATATCAATCGAGACTACATCGAGACCGATAGGAATAAGCACTTTAAATAATATTCATAATCAGCTAGATACAAGAAAAATTCGAATCCCAGCCGTTTCGCTATCTAAAAAGTCAAATCATATCAATAGCTCCTAAATATTATTACAAATGTGGTATTTAAACATAAGAAGGAAGTCAAATTGTACAAACAGACGTTAACTTAAAGAGACTAAATCTAGACCATACTATGATCAACTTATTGAATAGAATTTCTGAGATTGTATCAATATGCGTGTGTGTTTAACTCGACGTTCTTCTATTTGTGAACCATCAGTGACCATGACTTAAAAGTCTGGCACAAATTGTTGATATAATGATATTACGGCAAAAAAAAGGACAATCCGGGTACCCCGACTTAAAAATTAAACCTATCCCATCATTTCCAAATCCGGAAACAAATTTTTTTTACGGTTTATCACTCATTGGATTCAGATAACTGATGCGACTGTCATTTTCGAAATCATACAGAGTAAGTATTCGTAAGCGATAATAAGATTCCCAGTAAGTTTGAAGCGAACGGATATAATCTCGTTTTGCATCTTCCCGTTCCGAGAGTGCAATATTCAGGTCGGTAATGCTAATCTCACCGTTTTGGAACTGTTTCAAAGCAATCTGATAGCCATTTTCTGCCACTTTATCCGCTTCCCTGGCGATATACAACTG
This sequence comes from Prolixibacteraceae bacterium, assembly GCA_049277435.1. Taxonomy (GTDB): domain Bacteria; phylum Bacteroidota; class Bacteroidia; order Bacteroidales; family Prolixibacteraceae; genus Aquipluma. Next base: position 12,116 of record JBASYJ010000039.1, on the reverse strand, counting down.
ATCCTTCATCAAACCAAATTGTTCAACCTGAACCACCACACTGCGTTCAAAATCTTCCTTGTCCTTCTCAACATCATAAATCACCAGTTCCCTTTGCGATTCGGCCAGTTTCACTGCTGAAGCCGATTGCCCCCAATCCAGGATCGGGATGCTTAGTGCCAGTTTTAAAGTTTGCTGTCTTTCAGGCATATCATAGATACCTGCCATTGTTTCGGCACTGTTCGATAAGCCATAACTTCCCTGTAATGTGGCACTTAAACCGGTACTTCGTTTTGCATTCAGCAAATCCCGGTCAGCCTCAATCAGTCGGCGTTTATAAGCTGAACCTTCTTTCCTGTTAAGGTTTGCCTGCTCCAGTGCTTTTACCGGATCAATTTCATATAAGGTTATATCCAGAGGAATTTCCAGTTCAATATTTTGATCCTGAGGCAATCCCACATAGGATTTCAATTCAAAATCAGCATTCTTCAGATCGATACTCGCCTTACTCAGTGCTTTTTGAGCATTCAGTACGGCAAGTTCATTCCTGGCGTAATTATTATCCGATATCTTCCCAAGTTCTTTCTTTGTCTGGGCAATCTTCAGGTTATTGTTACTGTTTTTTAAATTGCTTTCGGCCAGTTTGAAATTTGTTTGAACCAGCAAATACCTAAAATACCGCGAAGTTGTATTCAGTGAGATTTCTTCGATCGATTCAACAAAATCCTTTTGAGCCTCATCATAAATCAGTGGCTCGGTTTTTTGTGACCATTTCATCCAGTTGATGGCAAAAATGGGCTGGTAAAATCCAATTGAAAAAGGGCTTCCGGAGAAATTGACTTTATCTTTATTGTAGTCCTGAAAACGGATTGCTGACGTGGAAGCATAAACATAGGTTCCGGTTAATGGAATGGATTGATTCAGGGCCAGCCTGGCCGAGGTCGTTAAATTCGTTACCTGAACAAACTCAAGACTGCCATCGGGCTGGGTAACTCCAACATTCGACTGCGTAAAATCGGGCAAATTTCCGGACAAAACCAGTTGGGGCCTGTATTTGGTTTTAAAATTCCGCCACCGCCAGTAATAATTCACATTTCGGTTCTGGACATATTTGACAGCCGAAGATTGCTCGATGGCCAAAGCAACAACATCCTGCAAATTAAGCCGGTACTGCACTTCATCCTGAGCCCTGACAAAATATGCGGGAACCATAATCAAACATGCGATGATTCCGATTTTCCAGTTTTGTGAGTATGGTTTCATCTAGTTTTTGTTTTCCTTATTTTTTCCTGACCACGAAAAAGGAGAATCCGAAAGCACAACCCGGTCGCCTTCCTTCAATCCTGAAATAACTTCCTGATAATCTGATCCAGACATACCAAATTTAACTTTTCGTTCGACCACCTTTCCTGAATCAATAACATAAATCAATTGCTCAGTATTGGCCCTGAATTTCGGATTGAACGGAATTCGAAGCACCAGATCCTTCGCCGATTTCAGGACCTGAAGTTTGACTGTTTGATTCGGGATCAGTTTTGGATTGGAGTTATTTTCAAGATGCACATTAAACTGAATTTTATTGTCAGCGACAGTAGGTGTAATATTTCCGATGGTACCATTCAACTTTTCATTGTCGATGAGCACAAAGACCCGATTTCCTGTTTTGATAAAGTCCGACGATTTTTCGTCAATCATTCCCTTAATCTTAAATGTTGTCAGATCCGATAAGGTAATCAGCATCTTATCGATTCCTACCTTTTCACCTTCCTTACCCGAAATGGTCAAAATTATGCCATTCGACGGAGCTTTAATTTTCAACCTTCCCAACATTTCAATCTTGTCGGCCAATTGTTTTTTCTGAATTTCTATCTGTAGATTTAGTCCTGCCTCTTCGGTTTTCAGCTGTTTCAACCGGATTGTATTCTTTTTTTGAATCATATCCAAATCCTTTTCAGCCAAAACCAGATTTTGTTTGGTTTCGTCAATTTTAGCCGACGAAATACCGCCAACGAGCAGCAATTGTTCTTCGTCGGCCAATTGTGCTTTTATTGAAGCAATGCGGAGTTTTTTAACTTCAACATTATAATCCAGATCAATCCGTGAAATTTGCCCATCGAGTTTCGATCTTTCCAGCGAGTTTGATTTTACTTCAAGCTGATCACTGATTTGTTCAATCTCATTCCGGGTAGGTTCATCATCCAGTTCCAAAATCACATCCCCACGCCCGATACGGCTACCTGGTTCCGTATTAATTTTCTTGATTATACTGGTCAGCGGACTTAAAATGAGTACTTCGTTCTCAGGCTCAACCACTCCCGAAGCTTCGATAGGAAGATAAACCTGCCCCCGATCGACAATAGTAGTGGTATAATTATCCGGATTTGAATTGAAACTGGAAGTAATTCCGAAGAGTTTAAAAACAATATAAAATACGACCAAAGCAGACAAAATAAGACCTGCAATCAAGAGTCTTTTCTTGTTTTTCATAGTAGATGGTTTGTTGGTTTAGGTTATTCCAAAACATATGACACTGAAATCAAGAAAAATAGTTCTGGATTATTTTAATGGCAAAAATAGACCTTTATTTCATGAATTACCAAAATTTAGATTTAATAAATGTAAATGATACATTTAAAAATTTCGACTACTTCACCAGGAAATCAAACATTTTTTCACCTTCAAGATACCCTTCCAGATGGTCTCCTATTTTAACCGGCCCAACACCAGCAGGCGTTCCGGTATATATAAGATCTCCTATTTTGAGTGTAAAATACTTAGAAACATGTGCGATAATCTCATCAACAGGGAATATCATTAGTTCCGTATTTCCTTCCTGAACCGTTTTCCCATTGATTTCAAGTCTAAACTGAATTGCATTTCGGTTTGCGAATGAATCAACCGGAACAAATTCACGGCACACGACAGCCGAGTGATCGAATGCTTTCGATTTTTCCCAGGGCAATCCTTTGTCTTTTAATTCATTCTGAAGATCACGGGCTGTAAAATCGATTCCCAAACCGATTTCTTTATAATAGCGGTGGGCGAACTTCTTTTCGATGTTCTTTCCAACTTTGCAGATCTTCACAATCAACTCCACTTCGTGATGCAAATCGTTCGACCAATCCGGAATATAGAACGGTTCGTTGTTCCGGAGCAACGCTGAATCTGGCTTCAGAAACAAAACCGGCTCATCTGGAATTTCATTGTTTAATTCGTTGGCATGAGCCACATAATTACGGCCAATACAAATTATTTTCATACTCTGAAAAATAGTAATTTATAATTAATGTCTAAAAATCGTTTTACTCTATTGTTTCTTATCATGATTAGTCATTTACAGATATCAACTGGAAATAACTGTCGACTAATGACTATCTGAACATTTGTAATTTCCGACACGAAATCTAAAATTCAGGAATACAGATAAACTTAATTATCTTTCATTCTTAACTTAATGGCAGTCAGCACTTTTTTGGTATAAAGCGGGAATTCGCTGTTTAAAATCCAGCCGTAATATCCTGGTTGTTCACGCAGCACTTTTTCAACCGGAACTCCCTTGTTCTTCCCAAAATTAATGATCTCCACGCCTTTTTCATCATACACGATGCGGCCAACAAAATCGACATTGGTATCGTAAGCCGAAAACTCACTTAATGACTGAATATCGTTGACAATTGGTTTCGAAATATGACCATTGCCATCTTCGTATTCTTCATCCTTGTATACATCCAGCTGCGCCTTCAAAACCTCATAAGTTGCGCGCGTATCTGCCATTGCACTGTGCGCATCGATCAGTGGTTTCTGGCAGTAAAATTTATATGCTGCCGCCAGGGTACGTTTCTCCATTTTGTGAAAAATAGCCTGAACATCGATAAACTTGCGTTTTTTCAAATCCAGATCCACATCGGCACGCAAAAATTCTTCGGCTAAAAGCGGAATGTCAAACCGATTCGAATTAAACCCGGCAAAATCACAACCTTCCATAAATTGAGCAATTGTTTTAGCAACCTCCTTGAATGTTGGTTTATCTTTCACATCCTCATCATAAATTCCATGAATTTTACTCACATTTTCAGGAATATGCATTTCAGGATTAATCCTGTATTGTTTTTCGTCCTCTTTTCCGTCGGGATGTACTTTTATCAGTGCAATTTCAACGATACGATCAGTCACGATATTCATTCCGGTTGTTTCCAGATCAAGAAAAATAAGCGGATTTCTGAGGTTCAAATTCATTCTGTATTTTTAGTTCATTTTATAAAATTAAAAAAACCTAACAGACCGCGTCTGTTAGGTTTATATCACATAGCCTGTTATTTATCAGGCATTTATCATCATTGGCATCAGAAGCATCAAAACATCTTCTTCTTCATTTTCGTTTTCGGCAGGAAGCAATAAACCGGCGCGTGTTGGATCCGAAAGTTCAACTTTCACATCCGATGCCGAAAGATTGGATAAAATTTCCTGAAGGAAAGTCGATTTAAATCCAATTTCCATTTCGTCACCTTCGTACTGGCAATTCAGGCGTTCAACCCCAGAAATCGAAAAATCGATATCCTGAGCCGAAACGACCAACTGGTTTTCGGTTAATTTCAAGCGAACCAAATTGCTTGCCTGATTCGAGAATACCGAAACACGACGAACAGTATTGTAGAATTCGATCCGGTCGATAATCAGTTTATTGGGATTATTCGATGGAATTACCGAGTTGTAGCTTGGATAATTTCCTTCGACCAAACGGCAAATCAATTTGTAGTTGCTTAAAGTGAAGAATGCATTTTTATCGTCGAACTCAAGTTTAACATCGAAATCTTCTTTTGGCAGCAAACTTTTCAACAAAGCTGCCGGTTTTTTCGGAAGAATGAACGAAGCATCTTTGTCGGCTTTGGCATCAAATCGTTTATACCGAACCAGCTTGTGTGCATCTGAAGCAACAAACTTAATATCGTCGGTTGACAATTCAATAAAAATACCGTTCATTACCGGACGAAGTTCGTCGTCGGCTGTGGCAAAAAGAGTTTTGTTGATCCCACTTAACAGCACATGATGATTCAGGTTGATGGAAGAAGCAACTCCCTCATTCAACATAGGTTGCTGTGGAAAATCTTCACCATTCTGGCCAACAATACTGAATTTACCGTTTTGTGAGAAAATGTCAACAGCAAATGTCTCCGGATCTATCTGGAAGGTTAATGGCTGCTCCGGAAATTCTTTCAGTGTTTCGTTCATCAGCTTGGCAGGCACGGCAATCGTTCCGGTACCACTTGTATTATCCAGTTCAAGACTTGTAATCAGCGTGGACTCCAGATCGGATGCTGTAACCGTTAAACGGTTGTCTTCCAGCAAAAACAAATAATTATCCAGAATTGGAAGCGTATTTTTTGAATTAATCACTTTGCTGATTGCAGCGAGATGACTGAGTAATTCGGTACTTGAAACAACAAATTTCATTGTTTATTATTTTAGAGTTTTATATTCATTTTTATTTATTCGCCTAAAAATCACTCACCTATATATTAAATGGGAAGCTCACGAATATACAAACTTTGCTTTTTTTTACCTATTTATCCATCATTATTTTATCAAAAGAAATCACCAATTGTATTTCTTCCGACGAACATACACATACACAGCACCAAACACCAAAATCAGCAGGATTGGGAAAAATACATTAACGAATTGCCAGAACATTTTTGCCTCTTTTACCCTGACTTTATCGAGCAACCTAATTGTTAAAACCCGTGAGCGAAGTTCCATTAATCCATCATCGTCGCACAAATAATTCACGGCATTCAGCAGCAAGGCTTTATTTCCAAAGGTCTGTTTCGAATACCGGTCATATCCCAAAGCCATAAATTCAGGAGTTCCACCCGAAATCCGGTATTGGTTGGCCATCAGGTTTCCATCTGAAAAAACGATCATTTTGGTCGGTTCACTTTCGGTTTTTACTCCGGAAGATCTGATGCCGAACGATTCGGTCATCCGGTTTTTAAAAACCGATGTAAAAGTTCCTTCGAGTAAAATACCAACGGTTTTGGATGCCTGACTGAACAAGCGCCGGTCGGGCGGATTATTGACACTGGCCAGACTAACCTCAACCGGAGTTTGCGACACCAACGAATAATCCGAAGTGGTAAGAATTACTTTACCAGATACTTGGGACTGTCTTCCCACAGTATCGATTGAACTAACAAATTCAGATTTTATCCGGTTCAAATTCCGGCTAATGACATGATTTTCAGAAGGAATCAGCAAGGGTGAATAATACCAGGGAGCAGGTGTCCATTTGGGAGGCGAACCTGCAGGGGCGGTATTTACAGGGATCAGAATGCATTCAGCATCCTGCACCAGATCGGTATTCAACCTGACGCCATACCGGAATAACTGATCATCCAGATTCAGTTTCCGGGGAAATGCCAGGGTCATATTTCCGTTACTTAAACTATCCAGGCTCACGGCCACCGGATCGATCAGCCAAAGAATGCGACCGCCTTTCATCAAATACTGATCGATACTGAACTTTTCAGGTTCTGTGAAAGGCATTGTTGGATTGGCAATAATCAGTGTTTTTATTTTTGTATTTCCTGAATTGAGATCACTTGCCGATACTGCCCGCAAGTTGTATTTCGCGGCTAATGATTCTGAAATTTCATGCGTTTCATATTCATTCAATTCACCTTGCCCGGTTAAAAAAGCCACGGTCTGTTTTTCAGTACTCATTAATTCCAAAATGGCTGACGAAAGCTCATATTCCAGACTTTCAATTGAATTATTGAGGTTTGTTTCAGCATGAAGCGCAGGATTATTTTTCAACAGATTTACACTGATTTGTTTGTCACCGTATTCGATTAGCGCACCCGGGAAAATCCGCCGGGTAATGGTGCCCTGATCGGTATTTTGCCTGATATCGGTAGGCTGAAGTCCTTTACCGGCAAGATCTGCAAATAATTTCTCGCGTTGTTTCCCATCCGAAATCTGGTACGGATCAAAGATATTCAGGTTAATTCGCTGCGACGAATAAGCATTGTAATCGGCAATTTTTTCCAGGATCGATTTCTGAAGTTTGCGAAAACCAGCAGGCAATTCACCATCCAGATACAAGATAACAGTTACCGGCTTCTCCAGATTTTCAACCAGATTCTTTGAAACATCAGTAATGGAATAGCGTTTTTCAGCCGTCAAATCCAGGCGAAAAAAGAATTGACCTGAAATAACCGCGACCAAAATCATCCCCACGAACATAACAGCCACGGATTTTACTTCGCGCCGGAAATGTACTTTATGAAAATGAATGATCCGGCTGGTCAGAAAAAGAAAAACCAGCACAAAAAGGATAAAATAGATGATATCCCTTGAATCAACCACCCCCCGGCTGACAGATTGGTAGTGTTCATTAATTCCAAAACCCAGAACAAGTTGCTGGATGGAAGAAGGAAGCTGCATGGAGCCAACAAGATCGAAACCCATGAATGCCAGAAACGACAGAAACAAAGCCAGAATAAAGGCAAAGACCGGATTATCGGTTAATGCCGAAGCAAGTAATCCAAGTGACAAATAAATTGCGGCCAAAAAAAACAAACCAATGTAGGCACCCCAGGTCCCGCCGGTATCCATACAACCAACCGGATTTCCCAGCACATATACTGAATAGAAATAAATTAAAGTCGGAATAAGCGAGATAGTAACCAATAACAATCCAGCTAAAAACTTGGCCAGCACAATCCTGAAAGCAGAAATAGGTCGGGTAAGCAGCACTTCCATCGTTCCCATCCGTTTTTCTTCGGCAAACATGCGCATGGTAATTGCCGGAATCAGAAACAAATATACCCAGGGAGCCAGAGAAAATAAGCCATCGAGCGAAGCGTATCCACTCTCCGGGATATTATAATTTCCTGGGAAAACCCATAAAAAAAGACTGGTGGCCAGCAAAAAAACAAAAAGCACCACATAACCGGTGAGTGAACCGAAGAAGCTGCTGATTTCTTTTTTTAACAAACTGAACATATTCAGGGATTGTATGATTTTTTAAATTCTAACATTAAGACCTATCAACTTATAACTGTACTTGCGCGCCTTCTATATCGGTTGATTCATCCTGATTTTTTATTCGATTTTAATTTTGCAACCATCAGACTTGCTGCCCGTTTCGAAGCCCCTGGTTCGCCCAGCAACTTCATCATATCAGCATAATCGGCCAGCATCCGTTTTTCATTCTCCGGATGATTCAGGATTTTTTCGAGTTCCAAAACTACTTTTTTCACTGTAAAATCAGATTGAATCAATTCAGTCACTGCTTCGCGATTCAGAATAATGTTGACCAGTGAAACCCATTTCGTGGTTAAAAAATACTTCAGGTATTTAAACAGCCAGTTAGGTGTCATCTGGTAAACCACCACCTGCGGAACATTCAAAATAGCTGTTTCGAGCGTTGCAGTTCCTGATGAAACAATGGCAATCCGGCTGTGAATCAGTATTTCGTAGGTTTTATCCCAAATAATCGGAACCTGACTTTGCTTCATGAATGGCTGATAAAATTCGGGTCCCATATTCGGCGCACCGGCAATTATATACTGAAATTCAGGAAAATGAGCCGCAGCTTTTAACATGGTGGGCAACAAAACACTGATCTCCCCTCTCCTGCTTCCGGGCAAAAGCGCCAGGACAGGCTTTTCAGGCAAATTATTTTCTTTGAAAAATTTCGGGTAATCCGGTTCTGTTTTTTTTATCAGAATTGCATCGAGCAACGGATTGCCAACGTAATTTACCGGATAATTGTATTTTCGGTAGAAATCGTTTTCAAAAGGCAGGATGGTAAATAGTTCGTCGACATAGGCCTTTACCTTGAAAACACGTTTCTTTTTCCAGGCCCAGATCTTTGGTGAAATGTAATAAAATGTCCGGATTCCATGTTCTTTGGCAAACTTCGCCATTCGGAGGTTAAAACCCGGATAATCAACCAGCAGCATAACATCCGGACGAAAATCCAGCAGATCCTTTTCGCAGAAACTGAAATTCTTTTTAATGATCCGGATGTTCATCAAAACGGGAAGCAATCCCATAAATGCCAGTTCGCGGTAATGCTTTTGCAGGCTCATTCCGGCAGTCTCCATCAAATCGCCGCCAAATCCGCGAAATTGTGCCTCGGGATCGATCAAACTAATTTCTTTAATCAGATTCGAAGCATGTAAATCGCCCGAAGCTTCACCAGCAATAACGTAATATCTCATTATAGTTCAAATTCCAGGTTTCAAATTCCATATTCAGGAAACAATCATCAGATCAACTTTCCTGCCAGCACCAGAAATGCAAACATGAAAGTCGCAAGAACAACACCCCGTGCAGCCAGATCGTATTTTAAACGATAAAAAAGCAGAAAGAATCCCAGGTTTGGAAATACACAAACACTCAGCAACTTCAGGAATATTTTCATGCGCCACATACTTTCCAGAAAAAGGCCAAACTCCATTTCGTGGTATTTTACCTGGTAGGTCACCATAAAAATGATTAATGGGACCAGAGCTCCGGTGAGCCAGCCAATCCACAATTGGTCGAGTTTATTTTTTATGCGGGCCATCGTATTAAAATCTCCAGCTTTTCATGTTCTCAAAAGTCTGGTAACAGGTCATGTCAGCCGTTACCGGCACAATGGAAACATAGCCGTTTTCAAGCGCTTTGATATCGGTATCATCCACATCTTCTTCGTGATTTTCGAAATAGCCCGACAACCAGTAATATTCCCGTTTATGCGGATCGGTACGTTTTTCGAATTCTTCGATCCATTTTCCACCGGTTTGTCGACACACCTGAATTCCCTTTATTTCGCCCTTTGGGATATTCACATTCAGGCAAACCAATTTTGGAAGCCCATTCTCGGCAACCTGCTGAAAAACACGGGCTACATAAATTTTTGCCCGGGCAAAGTCGGCTTCGTGATCGTAATCATTCAACGAAAAACCGATCGACGGAATTCCATGAATACAACCTTCGAGCGCTCCACCCATTGTTCCTGAATACATGACACTAATCGATGAATTTGCTCCGTGATTTATTCCTGAAACGACAAAATCTGGTTTACGGTCGAGCAGGTGATGAAATGCGAGTTTAACACAATCGACAGGTGTTCCGGAGCATTTATAAACCTGGTAGCCTTCTTCGTCAACTGTTTTATTAACCCGGATCGGATGATCAACCGTGATTGCATTCGACATTCCGGACATGTGACGGTCCGGAGCAACCACAACTACATCGCCAAAAAGACGCATAACTTCGCTTAATTCTTTCAATCCTTTGGCTGTTACACCGTCATCGTTTGTAATTAAAATCAGAGGACGCTCGTTCATATCGATTTTTTTTGAATGCACACAAAGATAAATTAATGTGCTTGACAAATCGCTTTCCGCCCATGAATTAACCTGAAAAAAATCACGAATCTTTCTGTATCTGATTATCGTAATTATTCAAACATCATGAAATATTATCCGGAGAGAAATTGAACTTTAGTTTTTAACTTTAAAAATACAGACCATGGAAAAAATGATTCATTCAATCAATTGGTTCGAAATCCCGGTACTTAATTTCGAACGTGCAAAGCAGTTCTATTCCCATATTTACGACTATGAAATGCACGAAACTACAATTAACACGGAAAGAATGGGATTTTTACCTACTGATCCTGATTTAAATGGAATTGGTGGGGCAATCGTTCAGGGAGCCGGTTATTTGCCAACTTCACTTGGTGTAAAAGTATACCTAAATGGAGGAAATGATCTTCAGAACATTCTAAATCATGTTGTTGAAGCCGGCGGAAACATTATCACTCCAAAGACATTAATCAATGAGAAACATGGCTATTTTGCTGTTTTCGAAGACACCGAAGGCAATCATATTTCGCTGCATTCCATGAAATAAAACGTTTGAAAACAATAGATTTTGAAGTCAGGGGGCCGGATTTATCAAACGAACCGAAATTTCGTCCCCATCCTTCCATTTCCGCGAAATCTCGCAATATTCGCCCGGGTGAGGTACGTATTTCACATTCCCGTGAGTAACCGTAGGATTCACAGCCCAGGAAGGTATCCGGATATAAACTTCCATGTATCGGATATCCTCAAGTTCACATCGGAGTGTCATTTCGTGCCTTTCCGGGAAATCTGTTTCCTGAATCAATTTAACTGTTCCTCCGGTGGTGTGCTGATAATTCATGGATGAAGCACCCAGAATATTCACAAAAATCTTATCGAAAACATGCGTGTAAATGACCGATTTCAGTCCGGATTCTGTAATTATGGGAACTGGAGAAGTGTAAAGCGTATTTTCGATGGCATCACCAAAACGGATTTCTCCGGAAAATTTCAACAAATCAACATTTAATCCGGTCCATTTTTGCATCAGTAATTTGTTCTGAAGGACCGTTCCCGATAGTTTGTTATTCCTGAAATCTTCCCATTTTGCAGAAAATTTATTCCAGCTGCTGTCGTTTGGAGTTGTTTTTATTTCTGAAGCTGTTGCTATTAATTCTTCGAGCTTTATAAGTGCGTCATTTCCTTCCGGAAGGGTTGACTGAGTTTCGGTTAAAGTATCCCGGTCAAGTCTCGAAGAAAGCTTTTCATTCATCGAAATCTGTATTCCATTAAACGACTTCGAGTTTAGAATATTTAGTCCGGGTTTATCGTTCGAACACGAAAACACAGCAATGACAAGTGCGGTAAAAACCAGAAATTTTGTTCGTCTCATTCAATTTTTTCTTCTAAAACATTTTTATCGTTAACAGGTTCAAAAATAAAGACCAAATTACTTACCTTTGTGCTATTCCAAAAGACCGAATTATGAAACTTAAATCTACTCCGGCGGTCTGTTATCCCGCAATCTGGTAATTTCTGTCAGACAGAAAGCGGATTCGATACATTTATTACCCAACAATTTTTATTTATCTGAAAATATATTTTTATCATGTCTGATAAAAAAACAAGTTCATTATTTGAACAAATAACATCCATACGTCTTCGCGTTTTATGGAACGATATTAAGGAAGCCATCACCGGGAGCGACCGCGATTTTACCAGCGATAGCATTGGTAAAGCACTTTTAATTCTTTCCATCCCGATGGTATTGGAAATGATTATGGAATCGATTTTTGC
>JBASYJ010000038.1:0-8209 GCA_049277435.1 Prolixibacteraceae bacterium | reverse complement strand
GTTTGGAAGCATGGTATTTAACTGCTGAAAAGAAAAACCAGATGTTAGCCACTACTGCAGATGCAAAAATTACTGATGCATTTAACTCTGCTGCTTTCAATTTCTTGCCTGAAAGTGGATCGCCGGTAATTGATGCTTCGTATTGGTTTACAACTTCAGTAAAAGCGCTTGATCTTTCAAACGAAACCAATTTGGTAAATTACCCAAATCCTTTCTCCGGATCGACAACCATTGAATTACAGGTGAAAAATGAAACATACACCAAAGTGGTTGTGGTAAATATGGCCGGACAGCTTGTTGCCAATCTTCAGGATGGAATTTTATACGAAGGAGATTACCGTTTTACATTCGATGGGACCAATCTTCCTAAAGGATTGTACGTAGCAAAAGTAATCACCAATAACTCGCAAAAGTCGGTTAAAATGATTTCGAAATAAGAAATAGAATAAACTTTGAATACGGGCTTCACTGGCACTTTTGCCGGTGAAGCTCTTTTAAATGATTAAATTTACTGACGTAATTGTTGTCAGGATTAGAAAAAGGAAAAACTCCATGAAGAAACTTGGTTTGTTACTCGTACTGATCGGCTTGATGTCGCTGGTGACCAAAGCCCAGGAATTAAAAGAAATTGATGGCATTTATTATGCCGACAGTGTTGCTTATACCGGAAAATATCAGACACATTATCCGAATGGAAAGGTGAAGCTCGAAATGAACCTCGAAAATGGTTTGAAGAATGGAACCATGAATGTTTATTTCGAAAATGGGCAGTTGAATGAAGTCCGGTCGTACAAAAACAACCTGATGCATGGTTCGTGGATTACCTACAACGAGCAGAAAGTTCTGATCGGATTAGCCAACTATAAAGATGGATTGAAACATGGCGCCTGGATGATTTGGGATGCCAGTGGAAGTTTACTTTATGAGCTGCATTACGACATGGGCGAAAAAGTGGGCATCTGGCGCAATTTTGGCAAGAATGGTGAGATCATCAGTGAACGCGAATATCCGGAGAAAGCAAAAGGGAAGTAAAAAGTGTTCCGTCTAGCCGTATCAGGATAAAGATTAATGGATTTGTTACTCAATCGGTCTTCGATTGTTGGTTTGTAATAAAACTTTAATCAATGCTTAATTCGGCTTTAATCGCCCCGCAGTACTTTTGATGATATAAACAGAGAATAATAACCGAAAAAATATCATCATGAAAAAAGTAATTTTTGCCCTTCTGATCGCCTTTGTTGCAACTTCGGCTTTTGCTGAAAAAGCAGACTCAAAAAGAGAAAGTAAATCAGAATCAGCTGTACTTTCATTAAGCGGAAACGTAATCGACGAAGTTTCAGGTGAAGCTTTGGTTGGTGTGGAAGTTAAAGTTGACGGTTCTGACCAAAAAACATATACTGATTTTGATGGTCATTTTGTAATTGACAATTTGAAGGCAGGCGATTGCAAATTGGTTGCGAGCTATACTTCATACAACAAGAATGAGAAATCGTTCCGGATCGATTCAAAAACCAATCAGGTAAAAATTGAATTGCAGGCTTCAAAATAATTTGAACTGCAGTTCATTCGTTCATTTATACTCAAGATCGAAACCTCTTCTTTAAGCCGGAAGGGGTTTTTGAGTTGAGTAATTATTTCGAAACCGGGAGACTGAATGAGAAAGACAAGGCATTTTTATCGGTTACCTGAGTTGAGAGATCCACTAATTTGTAATTCACGGTATAAGTTCCTTCCTGAAGTTTACCGATCAGAATCGTATCGTTGGTCATGAAGCATGGCCACTTCATCATGCTGTTGAAAGTCTTCCGGATGTCAATCGTATTTTCGCTTTTTGTAACGCCGGAAAGCACATTGTAAGTACAATCTTCGAAAACCACCAAAATTATTTCATCATTACTTGTCGGTTTATCCGGAATAATCTTCATGTTGTGCTCCGATAAATCAGAAAGCTGAACCTCGATAACCAATTCCTTCTCAGTACATGCCAACGCAAGCATCAGGAAGATCCCAGTTATAAGTGCAATTTTTTTCATGATTTCCGGAATATGAGAACATTAAACAGATCGATTTATTGGTTTAAAGGTTGCGTATTCCTGATTAAAAATGAGTTTCAGGAATTGCTTTTTGCCACAGCCAGATGAGGTTCGTTCCGCATTTTCTCAGCAGTTTTTTCAACTTCACGGAATACCCGAAGTAAATTGCCGCCCCATATTTTTTTGATTTCGGTTTCGGTATAACCTCTCCGGAGTAATTCCATGGTGATTGCCGGAAACTGGCTCACATCCGCACAGTCGCGCAATCCGCCGCCACCATCAAAATCGCTGCCGATACCCACATAATCAACACCAACCAGGTTTTTAACATGATCGATGTGGTCAACCATATCTTTAATGGTCGGAAGTTCTTCCGGATTCATGGCTTCCACTTCGTCCCATTCTTTAAATAAAGCTTCTTTCTGAGCTTCGGTCATGGTGTTCATTTCTTCCTTGTATTTCCTATGAATGACCTTCATTCGCTGAAACTTCACCGTCGTTGTGTCTGGTTCCTTGATGTACGCATCGAGCAGGCAAATTTGCATCACCCCGCCTTTTTCGGCCAGTTTTTTGATCATTTCATCGGTCATGTTCCGGTTATGATTAGCCACGGCTTTTACCGAACTGTGCGAGGCAATAATTGGCGCTTTACTCAATTCTACCGCATCAAAAAACGACTTGTCCGAAGCATGCGAAATGTCGACCATCATTCCCAGCCGGTTCATTTCGGCGATTACCTGTTTCCCGAAATCGCTCACTCCGTTGTGTTCGGCGGGTTTACTGTCGCTCGACGAATCACAAATATCGTTGTGATATGAATGGCAAAGAGTAATGTACCGGACTCCAAGAGTATAAAACTCTTCAACGCGTGACAATTCTTTGGCAATTGGAAATCCGTTTTCCATGCCAATGTATATTGCCCGCTTACCGGTTTTTTCAATTTTTCCCAGATCATCAGCCCGTAAAGCCAAAGTTGCCAGATCACTGTCTTCCTTTAGCATCGCATGAATGGAATCGAGCATTTGGTGAGCCAGCTTGTAGGTTTTATTGTAGTTTTCAGGCGTGCGTGGTTTTTGGCCGGTAAAAACCGCGAAAAACATGGCATCCAGTCCGCCTTTTTTCATTCGTGGTAAATCAACCCGGCTTTTTGGTGCCTGATGTTCGTCGCGCACCGAAAAATAAGGTTTGATCATGAGCATTGGCGTGTCGCAATGGGTGTCAACAGTCAGGCACTTTTCGTGTATTCGGCGAGCTTTATTTTCAAGCTTTTTCATATCTTTTTCACTGGTAAAACTCATCAGGGCTCCGGAAAGTAGAATTGCGGTGATTGCTTTTAGGATCATTGGTGTGATTGGGTTTTTGATTTTTGGATTTCAAATGTAGTGAAAAACGTGAAATGGAAGGATTTGATTTTGTTTAAATACACTTCTTTCTTTGTTGAATATTCCTGCATGTTTGCATTTTTACTTAGCGATCTCTTCCCCGTCGAAAAAACCGGGCAATTCATCGAAAAAAATTGAGCATCGGATGAATTGATCCTATCTTCGGTTCAACAATTAAAAATCAGAATTATGAAAACCCGTAAATTTCTTCTGGTAATCGGAATCTTCCTGTTCATTTCAGGATGTTCCGATTTTATGATGATTTGTTCGCTTAATCCCTTTTACCTCGATAAGAACGTAACTCTGGCTCCTGAAATTGAAGGAAACTGGTCGGCCTCGGAGATAAAATCCCAAAAGGATTCGAACGATAAAAACAGCAGTCACTGGGAAATGGTGGATACCACTTCGGTTTGGAGGATCAGGCAGTTTGTTTCAGTTGAAAAAACAAAGACAAAAAAAGGACAGGATTCAACTGTTTACAAACCCCAGGATCATTATGTGGTTAGTCTGACCGGAAATAATCCCGACTCTGCGAAATATCAGTTTCGCCTGGTTCTTTTCAGGATAAAAGGAAACCTGTACGGTGATTTTAGTCCGCGCGAGATTCCGTCGATTAAAGAAAGCCGGATGGCTAAAGAGAACTACTTTTCGGTACATACCCTGGCCCGGATTTCGGTTCAGAACAAACAGCTTTTGGTATCGTGGCTAGGTGCCGATTACATGAAAGAAATGATTGAGAAAAAGCGGGTACGCATCAAATACCGTTATGTGCCCGATGCCGGCCGGTTGCTGCTCACCGCCACTTCTGAAGATCTGACCGCCATGATAGAGCGCTATGCCAATCAAAAAAGATTCATCGACTGGGAGGACCAGCCAGCCATGCTGAAGTTAAATCCTGTAAACAAATAAGCCATGAAAACTCTAAACATTAAGAAATTAATCGTTCCTGTAGCGCATGTCCTGTTTTGGTTTTTGTCGTTTAACTTATGGAATGTCATCCTGAATCCGGGTGTCGAATCGACCAATGTCTTTCAGGGGTTTGAAGTAGAGTGGGATTTAATTCTGTTCATTAACTCTGTTTTTCTGATTTTTTCTGCTTTGCCTTTTATCTGGCTGGCCCGTAAAGTCAGGCTTTGGATAAAAATACCGCTCACCATCTTGTTTTTTCTTCCAATCGGGTACATTATTCTGGAACAAATTAAACCCGACGGAAACAAGGAAGATGTGGCCCTTTTTGTAGATTTCTACATCCGGAACTTTCTGTATGTGATTACGTTTCACCTCATGATTGCAGCAGCAGTTTATTATAACCTGAAAGTTCTGATTCCACATTGCCTGAATAAAAGCCGGTTTGCCACTTACCTGGGTTCTGTTTCGGGTTTGATCCTTGCAGCAGCTGTTCTAAACTTTTCGCTGTACGATTTTGTGATCGACAAACTGTTCCCCGGACTTTTCTACATTTCCTATTTCCGCGTTTGGGAACTGATTTTAATTGTTCTGGCTTACCTGGTTTTTACCGGTGTTTTATTCCTGATCTGGCAATACGCCCAAATGCTGATTGAAAAACGCGAAGCGGCCCGAAACGAACTTTCGGCGCTGAAAGCCCAGATCAATCCGCATTTCTTATTCAACAACCTGAATACCATTTATTCGATGGCATCGAATAACGACGAACGTACCAGCGATGTGATTCTGCAGCTTTCCGATTTTCTGCGCTATGTGCTTTACGATACCTCCTGCGAAACCATTCCGCTCGAAAAAGAAGTTGAGATCATCCGAACCTATGTCGGCCTGCAAAAAGAACGTTTAAACCCTGAAATTACTGAAGTAATTTTAAGCACTGATGGAGATTTTGACGAGGTGCAGATTGCTCCGCTGTTGCTGCTTCCGCTGGCCGAAAACTGTTTCAAGCATGGCTCCGGAAAGAGCCGGGGAACCATCCGGATCGAAATTGGTTTCGATGGAGCCGGGCTGACTTTCAGGACCGAAAACCGAATTGCCCCGCGCGAAAAAACAAATGGGGAAGAGAATGGAGGAATCGGAATACAAAACGTTGAAAAACGATTAAATTTGATCTATCCTGAACGGCATTCGTTCGAATACGAAGAGAATGAAGGAATATTCAGGCTGGAAATGAAGATAGAACTGAAGAAGGGACTGAGGGATTGAATTACTGAAGGGCTGAATTGCTGAAAATTTAAATATTGGTTCCGGGAAAATTCTTTGAATTTCCGATCGGTTTCCATTAACAGATTGAACCTGAAACTTTGAACTTGAAATCTGGAACTTACCTGCTATGAACTGCATCATTGTTGAAGACGAACCGGCTGCACAATCGATTTTGGAACGAAACATTTCAAAATGTTCCGATTTGCATTTGAAAGGCACTTTTGGCGATGCTTTTTCAGCTCAAACTTTCCTGAATTCCAATCCCGTCGATCTGATCTTTTTGGATATCAATCTTCCGGAAATGTCGGGTGTGAGTTTCCTGCGTTCGCTGGTTCATCCGCCGCTGGTGATTTTCACCACAGCTTATTCGAAATATGCCGTTGACGGTTTCGATCTGGAAGTCGTTGATTTTTTGCTGAAACCCTTTTCATTCGAGCGTTTCCTGAAAGCGGTGAACAAAGCCCGTGAAAAATTTAATGCTGAAGTCAAACAGCCGCATCCGGCAAAACTGAGTGTCAAGGCGGGAAAACGCATTTACCAGATTGCGTTGGACGATATTTTGTTCGTGGAGTCTACCGGCGATTATGTGACTATCTTCTGCACCGATAAAAAACTGGTGGTACACGGAACCCTGAAAAGCTGGGAAGAAAAGCTGAAAGGCTTATCGTTCCTGAAAGTTCACCGGACTACCATTGTTAACCTTTCAAAAATCGAGCATCTCGAAGGTAATTTGCTGAAAATTGGCGAACATAAACTGCCCGTTTCGGAACCGTTTAAGGAAGAGCTTATCGGTCGGATGCGGTGAGAGAATCTGTCCGGGCACAGCTAGAAGAAATACCCTGCCGGAATTTGTCATTCCAACAGGGTATTTTTACTTTATACTTTATACTTTTTCTGGTTTTATTTTACCAGTTTGGCATCTTCCATAATTACTTCGTAGAAATAGCCGTAGCCGAAATCTTTTTTCAGCGCAATGGTCCCCTCGAAAGTGACAACATCATCTTTGGCAACTTTATCCATAGTGGTAATGGTCAGGTCAAAATCATCAGAAGAACCGGTTCCGTCCTGAATGTGAATCCAGTTTTTGCCCATCACTTCGTCATTAACTTTAACAACTTGTCCTTTCATTTTAATTGTTTTTCCGGCAAAGTCTGCTCTTTTTGCATATAAATCGGCAATCGAAACACTGCCATCAGCAGGAGCAACCGAAATTCCGTCGGTTTTTCCACCTTCAGCTTTTCCATGACCTGCAGGAACGGGTATTCCGGCAATAATTGGTTCTTTGCTGATTTCCTGAACGAAATAAACTGATTCGAAAGTCCGGTTGAGTTCTTTGCTTTCGAAATTTTTCATTTCCATTTCTTCGTTGTAAAAATAGGTCTCACCGGCAGCAGCTTCCATTTTTGTCACTGCAATCCATTTTTCAGCGTCATTCTCATTAATTTTCAGGTAAGTATAATTACTGGTCTGAATGACTTCTTCAACAATTACTTCATGCTGAGATGGATTCGCAGCGTTTTCAGTATTCTGGGCTGTTGGTACTTTGTTCTTTCTGACACAGGAAGAAAAAACCACCAGGATTGATAGGATAATTAATAATGATCTCATTTTTAATTGTATTAAGATTTTATTACTAGTTTTTAGTTTTCCGAATAAATCAGACATTGAAGTCTGTTTTGTGCCGGGCAGTAAAAATAACAATTGTATTGGTAATTTTTTTAGTCGTTGACCGATTTCAGCAGAAAACTTGTTATAAATCAATTGAAAATTTTAGATCAAAACTTTGATCCCCATATCCGGAGTACTATTGATTCAGCTAATCCAGTCATGAGGAAAGCTTCAGCGGATTTGGCAGAAGCTTTCCTCATGACTGGATTTTATTAAAATATTCGATTCCCGGTTTTGCTGGCCTGGATTAATTTGTCGAGTCTGGACAAGCGGGTCGATTCCTGTTTGGCACTTAATATCCAGTAAATAATTGTTTTTTTGTACGAAGGTGCCTGTGCATTAAAAAAGTCCCAGGCTTGTTTATTTTGCTGAAACCTGGTTTCCATATCAGGATCGAGTTTTTCAGGACGGTTTTCGTAGCTGTAAATAACCGACCGGTCTTCGGTCCTTTTCTCAAAAGCCTTTATTCCGGCCGGAGCCATTCTGTTCTGATGAATTAATTTCTCCACCTTTTTGATGTTCACCGCGCTCCAGTTGCTTTTCGGATTTCGGGGAGTAAAACGGATGGTGTAACTTTCATCGTCAACCGATCGGCGAATCCCGTCGATCCAGCCAAAACAAATCGCTTCGTCAACGGATTCCGACCAGCTCATGCTTGGCTTTTTGGTATGAACCTTGTAATAACCAACGAGCAATTCCGATTCTGACTGATGGTTTTCTTCCAGCCATTTTCTAAATTCGGCTGTTCCTGAAAAATAGACAGGTTCTTTTGGCATTCCTGTTTTAATTGTTGAAAAGTAAATATCTGCTGAACGGCTTACCGCCTGAGTTTGGTGTAGGCCCGTTTAATCAGCTGACTAACCAGAACCAATCCAAGGCCTGCAAAAAGGAAAGGAACCAGAATGCCAATCAACGTTTCCGACTGATCGAAATTGAAAAGCAGGTACCCAAAAGTCA
>JBASYJ010000037.1:0-4177 GCA_049277435.1 Prolixibacteraceae bacterium | reverse complement strand
TGATAGGCTCATTGTTGTTCAGTTTTTCTGCTTTTTCGAACAGGCTTTTTGCATCAGCAGCTTTTTGCTGTTTTACCAAAACCATTCCGGCGTTGTTGAACCCTCTCCAGTCGTTTGGATAAATTTTAATGGCCGAATTGTAGATAGCCCGTTGTTTGTTCAGGTGTTTGGTTAAAGTTGCAGCATATAATAATTCAGCCGGATTTAATTTTGAAGGGTCAGAATCGGCCAAAGCAGCAATTTCTTCGTCAGATTTACCAATCAGGTCGATACTAGTTGTGAATTTTGAACGACGTAACTGTGGTAAAATTTCAGCAGCAACTCCCGTGAATGCAGCAGAAAGGTTTTTGATTTC
Organism: Prolixibacteraceae bacterium; assembly: GCA_049277435.1. GTDB lineage: Bacteria > Bacteroidota > Bacteroidia > Bacteroidales > Prolixibacteraceae > Aquipluma. The sequence goes on along the minus strand of JBASYJ010000037.1, from coordinate 3,822 downwards.
ACGTTCACGAACTTCAGGATCGGTGTACATGGAAAGTACACGAAGAATCAATTCTTTATCCTGAATGTTTGATTTACCCATCAGTTCTTTGAATCCGTCCCAGTCTTCAGGAGTGAATTTAGTTTTGAATTCGGCTTCAACTTCTGCTTTTTTCAATTCTTTGGTTAAGAATTTTGAAGAGGCATCCTGACGTTTTTCTGCCAGTTTAGTATTGAAATCAAGAGCACCGTCCGGAGAAGCGTAAGAAGAAACTTCCATACTTTTCAGTTTCTTTTTCGGATCTTTTGCGGCTTCCTTGTTATATTCGTTCAGTTTGGCTATTTCTTCCTTGGTCAGTTCTTCTTTCCGGATGTCTGCTTTGTTGATCAGATATTTGATGTCAGCAGTATATTCATCAGGAACGATGCGCTGGAAAGCGTCGATATTCGGATCGTATTTGCCAGATGTATTCTTTTCTCTCTGAACACCGATAATCGGTGTTGGGTAGTTGATCACCAAAGTTGGTGTGGCAATTACACCTTTAGCTAATGTAATCGGATCAAAGTCAACACTTTTTAGGCCCTGAGAAGCAGTAATTCTCAATTCAAGGGTCGACATCCGCATGGCATCGGCATACGAAACTGCATCTTTATAGGCAAAGCTACCTCCGTTGGCAATGGTAATTACCTTGTTGTTTGCATCAACTTTTTCGCCCTGAAGTGTGACTGGTTCAAAAGCTTTTTCGCCTCCATCATATTTCAAAACTGGAGTAGCTACCATGATGGCTTTTTTAGCGAAATACTTTGCAGGGAATTTTCCGTCAATAGCTAAATCAACTTTTCCGGCATGTGTTTCAAGAATTTCAGGTGTAGTTTTGAAGTTTATCAGGTTTGCATTTTTCTTCATCTTCTGCAAACTCGCACAGCTGGAGAACAACACAGCTGCCAAAGCAATTAAAGCAAGTGGTTTTAAGTTAATTTTTCTCATAGTGAATCTATTAAATTTGATGGTGTAAATATTTCAGTGAATCAGTACAAAATTAGTAATGTTTCGATTAAAAAAAAACATAAACCTTGTTTAATCCAGCACAATGCGTGATAGACCCTTACTGTAATGCTCGTTAAATATGGTTTTTGTGATTTTCTCAAAATCTTCGGGGCTGTTTACAAAATCTATACCATTTGCATCAATTATTAAGATCGGAATATCAATTTCCTGTTTGAAATAAGAGAAATACCCACGGGTTATTTTTTCCAGATATTCCTTTGAAATATTTGCTTCATATCCACGTCCGCGCTGCGCTATGTTTTTTAATAAAAGATTGGAATCTTTATGAAGATAAACGTACAGATCTGGCTTTGGCATTTTGTCGTAGATGATTGTGAAAAATTGGCGATAAAGATTGTACTCGTCTGTCTGTAAGGTGTTTTGCGCAAAAATGAGCGATTTCATGAAGTAATAATCCGACACGGTGAACGGACTGAAAAGATCGAAATGACTCAGTTCCCGGTTGAGTTGCTTATATCTTTCGGCCAGAAAAGCCATTTCGAGCGGGAAGGAATATTTGTCCTGGTTTTCGTAAAACTTGGGCAGAAACGGATTGTCGGCAAATTGTTCCAAAACGAGTTTTGCATGGTACTTTCCACCAATCATTTTGGCTAGGGTTGTTTTGCCTGCTCCAATATTTCCTTCGATAACCAAATAGTTTAAGCTCATAATCAGGACATAAAAAAATCCCGGACTTTTACTTACCGGGATTTTAAAAGTACAATATTTTGAGTGAATTGAAAAAGATTTTTAATAATTGTATTTAGCTAGTGAGGGAGGTAACTTGAAGTCAAACCCCCCACTAAAACAGAGTTACATTTTTATGCCTAAATGATAGAATACAAAAGCCCAAAGGTCGGTATATTCTTCAATGACTTTGGCTGTTGGTTTGCCAGCGCCGTGGCCTGCTTTCGAATCGATACGAATCAGCAGCGGTAATTTATTTTCAGGATTATATTCCTGCATGCGTGCTATATATTTGAACGAATGTGCCGGTACCACCCGATCGTCGTGGTCGGCAGTTGTAACCAGAATGGCTGGATACGACGTATTCTTTTTGATGGTATGATACGGGGAATAATGGTAGAGGTAGTCAAACATTTCTGCATTGTCGTCGCTGGTGCCATAATCGCTTGCCCAGGCCCAGCCAATGGTAAATTTCTGGAAACGGAGCATGTCCATTACTCCAACGGCAGGCAGCGCAACTTTGAACAGTTCTGGTCGCTGATTGGTAACTGCACCAACGAGTAATCCGCCGTTTGAACCTCCCTGAATCGCCAGTTTTTCACTTGAGGTGTATTTCTTGCTGATCAGGTATTCGGCAGCTGCAATAAAATCGTCGAATACATTCTGTTTATGCAGTTTGGTGCCGGCATTGTGCCAATCCTCTCCATATTCGCCACCCCCGCGAAGATTGGCCACGACCAGAACTCCGCCATTTTCGATAAAAGCCATACGTGCAGCCGAAAACGAAGGGGTCAGGCTGATGTTGAATCCACCGTAAGCGTATAAAAGAGTCGGATTCTGGCCATTCAGTTGCAATCCTTTTTTATTCACGATAAACATCGGAACTTTTGTACCATCCTTGCTGGTATAGAATTCCTGTTTTACTTCATACTCATCAGGATTGAATTTTACTTCAGGCCTGAAATGCAGAGTTGATTGGCTGGTTGTAAAGTCGTATTTGTAAATCTCGCCAGGAGTGTTGAACGAAGTGTAGCTGTAGAACGCAATATTTTCATCTCTTTTCCCTGAAAATGCACTTACCGTTCCAATTCCCGGAAGCTGCACTTCCTGTTCCAGATTTCCGTCGTACGAATAAATTTCGGTTTTGCTGTGGGCATCGGTCATGTAGTTGGCAACCAATTTGCCGGCAATAAAACGAACCGATTCGAGTACATCTTTTTTCTCCGGAATAACCACCACCCAGTTTTTTTCTTCCGGATGACTGGTATTTATTTTTATCAGGTGATATTTCGGTGCCTGGTAATTGGTCAAAACAAAAAGGTCGTCACCTATATTTTCAACTGCGTTGAATTCGTATTCGTAACTGTCTGTCAGACTCACGAAATTGCTGTTTGCTTTATTCAAATCTTTAATATCGAGCGCATTCCCATGTGTTCCCTTACTTTTCGAAACCAGTAAAAAACGTTTGTCTTCGGTTAGTCCTGCGCCGAACATCTTTTTTGAATTTTCCGGATCACTGGCAATTAGCTGATCGGCTGACTGTTCTGTCCCAAGTTCGTGAAAATATAATTTCTGAAACTCATTCGATTTTGATAATTCACTTCCGGCAACAGGCTGGTCGTATGCACTGTAAAAGAACCCGTTTTTATACCAGCTGACACCTGAAAATTTGACCCATAAAATATGGTCGGGCAACATTTTGCCGGTTTCGATGTTTTTTACGAAAATCTCATTCCAGTCAGATCCCGATTTGGCAACCTGATAAATCAGGTATTTCCCGTCGTTCGAAATTTCGATGTTTGTCAAGGCTGCAGTGCCATCTTCGGTCAACGTATTCGGATCGAGCAATACCGTCGGTTCTGCAGTCAAATCATCGGTCATATACAAAACACTCTGATTTTGCAATCCGTTGTTTTTGAAGAAGAAATATTTGCCAGCTTCTTTAAACGGAGTTCCGTATTTTGGGAAATCCCATAGTTCTGTCAATCGCGAATTTATTTGTTCGCGGTAAGGCAGTTTGTTCAGGTAACCGAAGGTCAGTTCGTTTTGTGCTTTCACCCAATCAGCTGTTTCACCCGAATTGTCGTCTTCAAGCCAGCGGTATGGATC
>JBASYJ010000036.1:0-43264 GCA_049277435.1 Prolixibacteraceae bacterium | reverse complement strand
TTTTCCGAACTCAATTTTGTAATCAACTCAATTTTAACGGCAATTTTGCCAAACAACCAGTCAAGTTCCGAAAATACCCGATTCTACATCACTTGAGAAAAATAGGGTTATCGGCCTGGACTCATTCATTAAAATTAAAATCTTAATCCGGTGAGACTGAACCCACTCCCTCTATTCTTTTATACACTTGCGGATCACCTTTATATCTTATTTTTCCGACTCCATTTATCGTAGCATTCAGGGTTTCAGTTGCATAAACACTTCCTGTACCCACTCCTTCAATTTTAATATCACAGCGTTTTGATTTTAAATCAATGGCATCCATATATCCTGCTCCTGAAATAGATACATTTAACTCATTCACAACTCCATCAAATTCAAATTTCACTCCACCTTCGCCAACTACCCTGAACTTGTTCGCCTTTAAATTCATTTCAATGTTGGCACCTCCTTCTATATGAAGGTAAAAATCGTTTAACTCGATATAACCCTTTGTATCAAGACTTACACCACCTTCCATTACAAGTTCATCCAAATCTTTAAAAGTAATATACAGGATTAATTCATCCAGATCAAAATGTTTCTTCCTGATCTTCAGGCTCAAAGATTTAGAATCAGACTGAACATCAATGTACTTGAAATTGTCTTCATCAGTTTTAATTCGCAAACCGGACTCGTTTCCCTGTTCAAGTATAACTTTAAAGGCACCTTCAAGATAAATTTTATTAAATGGCTGTACATTGTATGTTCGGGTATCGGAGTCATCCCAGGATTGCCGGACAGGCACAACCGGATCGGCAAATAGTTTTGAAATCATCAGTCCGAGTGCAAAAATAAGGCTGGTAATTCGAAGGAGATACATAGTTTCCGGTTTTTAGGATTTATTTCTTCTGAACCAAAACTATGAAAACGGCTTATAAAACCGGTTTTCTTTTCGACGAACAACAGAATTCTTTAGGTAAAAGGAAAATTAACGCTTTTTTATTGTCCCGATCGGTTGGATCATGATTTCTCTCTGCCGAACAGTTTATTCAGATACAAGAGTAAATAAACAGGTAACAGGATTCCGATAAAAAGTATGACCAGATCCAAAATCTTTAATGTTTCATAGTCAAATGCGGTGATTCCAACAAAGATCAGAATACTGGCTAAAAGAATAAACTGAGGAACCAGAATTATTTTCCGCCGTTTTTTCTGAAGAAGGAAAGAAAGCACAAACCAGCTCAATCCGATACCAACTCCCAAAATCGTCTGATCGATCTGGCCTTCGGCATATTTCAAAAAACCATAAATGACCGGAATTAACGACATCAGATACAAAAAGCGAAAAATGCTTCCGGTAAGTTGCTTCTGATGGTACGCGTTTGTAATCTCCGGGAACAAAGTAAATCCCTTTACCGGGCTGTTCTGAAATTCCGGAGCAAGTAAATCCTGATCTGAATGAATGAGACCGCGCTCAACAGCAATTTTAACAGCTGCGTTTACTGCTGCTTCCTGATAATCTTTGTGGTTCCTTAAAATTTCAAGAATCTGGGCATCCGAAATTCCGGAATACCGCTGATAAAAACTGTCGCCAAGTTCAAGCTTTGGTTCTGAATGTTCCATGTTTAAATTTTTATACAAAAATAGGTCTTTGAATTTATTAACAAGGATAAAAAAGGACTTTTAAGAATTAGCAGTATATTAGTTCCTTCAAAAATTAAAAAAAAATCAAGATGTATAATTTCGAATATCAGAATCCGGTAAAAATTATTTTCGGAAAGGGAGAGATCAATAAAGTAGGAGCGAATATTCCTTCGGGCTCTAAAATTCTGCTTACTTATGGTGGTGGAAGTATTTTCAAAAATGGTGTTTACGATCAGGTAGCTGAATCGATCAAAGGATTTGAAGTGATCGAATTTGGAGGAATTGAACCAAATCCGCATTACGAAACCCTGATGAAAGCAGTAGAAATTGTGAAACAGGAAAAAATCACTTATTTACTGTCTGTAGGTGGAGGTTCGGTACTCGATGGAACTAAATTTATTGCAGCAGCTGCATTGTATACGAAGTCTGATCCTTGGCACATTCTCTCCAGACAATATCCGGTGAAGGAAGCTTTACCAATTGGTGCAGTTTTAACTTTACCGGCTACCGGTTCAGAAATGAATGGAAACTCAGTGGTTACAAGAGTTGAAACCACGGAGAAACTTTCGTTTGCATCGCCGAAAGTAATGCCGCAATTTTCGATTCTCGATCCTGAAGTGATTTTCTCGCTTCCGGAGAAACAGGTTGCCAATGGTGTGGTTGATGCTTTTGTTCATGTCATTGAGCAATACCTGACTTTCCCGGTCAACTCGCCGATTCAGGATCGTTTTGCCGAAAGCATACTGAAAACACTGGTGGAACAAGGCCCAAAAGTTTTGGCTGACCGAACCGATTACGAAGCAGCTGCCAATTTTATGTGGAGTGCCACCATGGCCCTGAACGGTTTAATCGGAGTTGGTGTTCCTCAGGACTGGGCCACTCACATGATTGGCCATGAACTGACTGCTTACCATGGAATTGACCATGCCCGTACCCTGGCAATTGTACTGCCAGGTGTCATGAATATCAAACGTGTTCAGAAAAAAGATAAAATCCTGCAATTGGGAAAGGAAGTCTGGGGAATAACCGAAGGAAATCCGGACGAGCGGATCGACCAAACCATTCAGAAAACCATTGAGTTTTTCGAATCAGTTGGAATTCCGACCAAATTACCCGATTATCAGGTTGCGACCGACACAATCGATAAAATTTGTGACCGATTCCTGAAACGTGGTTATAAAGTAGGCGAAAAAGCAGACATTGGTCCCGACGAAATCAGACTAATTCTGGAAAACAGATTGTAAAATTTCGTTTACTTATTCAGGGTTTGACTTCAAGTCAAGCCCTGAATAGTTTAATGAAAGAGTTCTTTGGCTGTTTGGAATCTTCTTTTTATTGCAGTAATTCTTTGGCTGTTTCAAGTGCCGTAGCCGAGAAGTTCTCACCACTGAGCATCTGGGCAATTTCCTCAATGCGTTCCTGATCGGTCAGTTTCCGGATCGAAGTAAACGTATGTTCGTTCTGATCGAACTTAAATACTTTATAATGATGCTTTCCCTTTGCGGCAATCTGTGGTAAATGCGTAATATTTAAAACCTGAACAGTTTTCGACATCAGTTCCAGAATCTGCCCCATTTTCAAAGCTATTTCGCCTGAAACCCCGGTATCAATTTCATCAAAAATAATGGTTGGCATCGTTCGGGCATCGGTAATCAGCGTTTTCAGGGCGAGCATCAATCGCGAAATTTCACCTCCGGAAGCAATCTTGCCTATTTCCTGCAATTCCTGATTTTTGTTGGCCGAGAACATAAAACTAACTTCATCGAGTCCACTGACAGAAAAATCCCTAAGCTGACTAAATTTCAACTGAAAAGCAGCATTGGGGATGCCTACATTCCGGAGCACTTCACTAACCTTATTTTCGATAAGCGAAGTAACCGAATTACGCTTTAGTCTTATTTTACCTGCCAGTTCCTTTAATGTTTCCACTTGTTTTTGGATCTGTTGCTGAAGTCGGGCAATTTCCTGATCATACGAACTAACAATCAGTATTTTAGACTCAAATTCAGCCTGAATCTGCAGCAGTTCGGCAATACTGGCTACACGGTGTTTCTGCTGAAGACTGTAAATCAGATCCAAACGTTGATTCACGATTAATATTCGCTCCGGATCATTTTCAGTCCGGTCCTCCAGATTGGATGATTCTTCAGCAATATCTTTCAATTCAAGATAAACTGATTCGAGTCTTGAAAAAAGTTCTTCCGCTTCAGGCAAAACAGTTCGTAATTTACCAATGCTGCTCAGGTTTTCTTTTAAACTGGCCAGCACCGATCGTTCGTCTTCACTCAGGCTCAGGTAAACCTGGCCAAAAACAGATTTTATTTCTTCGGCATGAGTCAGCTTTTCAAGCAGTAATTCCAGTTCTTCCTGCTCATTTTCCTGAAGCCTTGCTTCTTCAAGTTGTTTAAACTGAAACTCGAAATAGTCCAGGTCTTTTCTAGATTGTTCGGCTAAATCAAGTGTTTCCTGCAATTTATCCTGAAGGGTTATATAAATTCGGTAAGCTGAACTATAATTTATCAGGTTCTCTGAATTTCCGGCTACCAGATCGACCAGACGCAGTTGGTAATTCTTTTCGTTGAGTTCCAGGTTCTGATGCTGCGAATGGATATCGATCAGTTTCAGGCCCATGTCGCGCAGAATCTTCACATTCACCGGAGTATCGTTGATAAAAGCCCTGGATTTTCCCTGTGGGGTAATTTCACGACGAAGAATGGTCACATCCTCATAGTCCAGTTCATTCTCGGTAAAGAACGGCTGCAATCCATAATTCCGGATATCGAAGGCTCCTTCGGCCGAACATTTTTCGGTTTTGATGCGCAACACCGATAAATCGGCCCGCTGACCAATGATCAGGCCAATAGCACCGAGCAAAATCGATTTCCCGGCACCGGTTTCGCCGGTCAGGATATTGAGGCTCTCGCTGAAATCAATATCCAACGAATCGATTAATGCGTAATTTTTTATTGAAAGTGTTTTTAACACAGGACTTTAAACATTTAGTTAATGATCAGAATTAAACCGAAAAACAGTTTCAATCCAGTCATAAAGATAATTGTTTATTCAACTTTTAGAAGCTCTCTGATTTGAGAATTTTTTCGTATTTGCTACCGTTGGATGGATCGCATTCATTCAAAATGACGGTCACCCGGTTTTGCTCATCAGGAAAGGATTTTGAAAAAATATTAACCAATTCATCCGATTTGGCATCAAAAAATACCTGGAGAATGTACAACGAAGGACGCGAACGAAAAACTTTCTGGATCGATTTTAAAGATTCGGCAACAGCAGCGCGGCCTTCCGGAGCTTTGTCAGCCATTAAATCCAAGCCCTGTCGGTGATACTGGTATGTACAACTTCTGAAACCGGCGTACGATTTATTTAAGATATTTTCGACGAGCCAGTAGCGGTTGCGCTCACTCTCAAACGCTTTCCAGCCTTTTTCACGTGCATTCTGCGAGTTGTTTACAATGGATTGAGCCTTCTGGAAAAATTCGGTTCCACCTTCAGGAGCAAAAGAATCGTAATCCATTCCCAGAACGACGTAGGCATAAAAAGCGAGTATATTGGTCAGGTTGTCCTTGTTCGAAGTTTCGTTGAATTCAAGTGTCTGATATTCGACGTATTTGGCATGAAAATCATTGTCTTTAATGTTGAGCAGAACTGTTTCGTATGAAGATCCGAAAACCGGGCGGCGCAACTGAACCTGAATACTACCTTTAAATTCGTCAGCCGAGATTTGTTCGTCGAGATTGATAAAGAAATTACATTCGATGCGTTCGTCCATTGCAAATTTTTGATCGGTCCATTTGCGGTTGTTCATAAACTCATACAAATCGGATTGCATCGTTTCGAAAACCTGTTTGTTGGCGCCCTGTATTTTTTGCGCCGAAATGCTGATGTTACAGCGCAACTCCTGAGCATTCAACAGACCTTGACTGATAAAAAAAATAACAACAAACAACAAATATCTATTCATATAAGTCCAGTTTTAATCCTGAAGTTTGTCCTTTTTGGCCATTTCAGAAATGATCCGGTCAACAATATCGGCAGCAACTTCGGTCTTAGGTTTTAACTCAAAAAGAGTCTGATTATTGTCTTTATCGATCAGTGTAATTTTATTGGTATCCACTCCAAATCCTGCACCTGCATCGTTCATGGAATTTAAAACGATTAAATCCAGGTTTTTACGGCGAAGTTTCGACCAGGCATTATCAATTTCATCGTTGGTTTCAAGAGCAAATCCAACCAACAATTGATTCGGTTTTTTTTGTTTACCCAGTTCGGCGGCAATGTCGGATGTAGGTTTTAGCTGAATGGTTAAATCGTCTTTACCCCGTTTAATTTTATTTCCGGAGAAATTTACCGGAGTAAAATCGGCCACAGCCGCACACATGACTGCACCGTCGGTTTCAGGAAAAACACGAAGACACTGTTCGTGCATTTCGGCAGCCGATTGAACTTTTATCAGTGAAATTTGAGGATTTTTAGTTTGAATATTTACCGGGCCAGAAACCAAGGTAACTTTTGCACCGGATTCTGCCAACTCGTTGGCAATGGCGTAACCCATCTTGCCTGAAGAATAATTTCCAATAAACCGTACAGGATCAATTTTTTCGTAAGTGGGACCAGCAGTGATCAGGAAATGCCTATTCCTCAGTTTTTTTTTTTGACCAAAGTAGTTCACCACTTCTTCAATAATATTTTCAGGTTCCTCCATTCGGCCCTTTCCATGAAGCCCGCTGGCCAGAGCACCTTCTCCGGGTTCGATGATAATGTTTCCGAATGAACGCAGAATTTCCAGATTGGCCAGATTTACCGGATGCCTGAACATGTCAAGATCCATTGCAGGAGCGATCATGACCGTACTTTTTGCTGACAAATAGGTAGTGATTAGCAGATTGTCGCAAATCCCGTGTGCCATTTTTCCAATCGTGGCAGCTGTTGCAGGTGCGATCAGGACGAGATCCGCCCATTGTCCCATGTCAACGTGCGAGTGCCAGGTTCCGTCGTTGGCCGAGAAAAATTCGGAAGCCACCGGTTTTCCGGAGAGAGCAGACATGGTAACCGGAGTAATAAATTCTTTGGCAGAGGGGGTCATCACGACCTGAACCTCGGCGCCTTCTTTCACCAGGCCTCTCAATAGTATAGCTGCCTTATAAGCAGCTATACTACCGGTTACCCCGAGAACGATATGTTTTCCTTCGAGCCTCATAAAGGCCTGTATTATAAATCTTTGTTACGACTTTCCTTGGCAGGATTACGATGATAAATCTGATTGTTTACAAATTCTTCGTAAGCGATCAACGTTGGTTTTGGAAGACGTTCGTAAAATTTCGAAATTTCAATCTGTTCACGATTTTCAAAAACTTCTTCCAGATTGTCTGTATAAGAAGCGAATTCCTGTAATTTGGAACTTAACTCTTCTTTCATTTCCGAAGCGATCTGATTCGAACGTTTTGCCAGAATCATAACAGTCTCATAAATGTTACCGGTACGACTTTCCAATTCTCTCAAATCCCTTGATACTGTAGTAGTTTCTGCTTTTGTTTTCTTAAAATCCATATGATTATATATTTGAATCCGATTTATAATTTAACAACTTTTCAGTTGTTGTATGATACTTTTCTGCTTCCTTCCGATACTTACTCTCTGGATATTCGTCGACAAAGGTAAAATATTCATCTAAAGCAGAGCTCAATCGTTCACGTTTTTTTTCTTCTACCGAGTTAATTGCCAGTAAATATTTTGCTTTTAACAGCATGTACATCAATTCTTCACGGTATCTGGTGTCCGGAAAGTCCTTTAAGGAAGAAGTCAGGGCAACAACTGCGGCTTTGTAATTCTTCAGATCGTAATAAAGTTTACCACTTAAATACGACTTGTAAACCAGTTTATCACGTAGTTCTATGATCAGGCGATTTGCTTCATCAATACGGGTCGATTTTGGATATAAATTGATAAATAACTGCAAGGCATCGATCGCATTCTGAGAAACTTCCTGATCAAGACGGGGATTTGGTGAATCAAGGTAAAAACAATATCCGATCATGAACTGTGACTCCTCAGCAAATTCACTTCTTGGAAATTCCTTTAGCAGGGATTTAAAATAATGTCCGGCCATCATGTTGTCTTTCATCCCGAACTGGCTTTTGGCGTAGTAATAATAGACTTTATCGGCCCGGCTGGTTCCTCGTACAATGTTGATGAGTTCCTTTAGTAAGGTAGAAGAACGAACATATTCGCCATCTTCGTAATATTCAAGCGCTTTTTTGTACTTGAATTCGTAATCGGTACTCTTGACAACTTTATTATAATCGCTGCAAGAACTTAGCAACAATACAAATACAACAATATACGGTGTGAAATTTCTCATTTTCTTAAACATGGCGCAAAGATACATTTTTAAACAAATTTTCAGGCCGAAAAATAGAATGAATTATTCAGACTACAATCCTGTTTAGTATAAATTAACAATTTTGCAGACATATTAAAAAAAAATTACTTTTGCAGCATTAATTTAAAAACCAGATCAAGTGGATATTTTTGAAAAACTGAGGACCAATATGGGTAGCCTGGGTAAATACATGAAACAGGCTCATGGATACTTTGCATTTCCGAAACTGGAAGGCGAAATAGGAACCAGAATGAAATTCAGAGGGAAGGAAGTTCTAGTTTGGAGTTTGAATAATTATATCGGGTTAGCCAATCATCCTGAAGTTAGAGAAGCTGATGCAAAAGCTGCAGCGGAATACGGAATGGCCTATCCAATGGGTGCCCGCATGATGTCGGGACAAACCAGCCGTCACGAAGAACTGGAGCAGAATCTTGCTGAATTTGTTGGTAAAGAAGATGCTTTTTTACTGAATTACGGTTACCAGGGAATGGTTTCAGTAATCGATGCAGTTTGCGGCCGTAACGATGTGATCGTTTATGATTCTGAATCACATGCATGTATCTTAGATGGTGTTCGTTTACACATGGGCAAACGCTACGTTTATCTGCACAACGATATGGACAGCCTTCGTACACAACTGGTTCGGGCAACCAAACTGGCCGAAAAACAAGGTGGTGGTATTTTAGTTATTACTGAAGGGGTATTCGGAATGTCGGGTGACCTGGGTAAACTGGACGAAGTTGCCAAATTTAAAGATGAATTTGAATTCCGTCTATTGGTCGACGATGCTCACGGTTTTGGAACAATGGGTGCTACTGGTGCCGGAACAGCAGAACATTTTGGTGTTTCCGATAAAGTTGACCTTCTTTTCGGAACCTTTGCAAAATCGATGGCCGGTATTGGTGCTTTTATCGCCTGCAACGAAGATGTTTGTAACTACCTGCGTTACAACATGCGCTCACAAACTTATGCAAAATCGTTACCTATGCCGATGGTAATTGGTGCTTTAAAACGACTTGAACTTCTGCGCACTAAACCTGAACTTCGCGAAAAGCTATGGTTCATCGTAAATAAATTGCAGACCGGATTAAAAGAAGCTGGTTTCGATTTGGGAGCTACCAACTCTTGTGTTACTCCCGTTTACTTTAACGGAGGTGTTGGCGAAGCAACCAGCGCAGTGATGGATTTACGCGAAAACTTCAATATTTTCTGTTCCGTGGTTGGTTATCCGGTAATTCCAAAAGGATTGATTATGCTGCGTTTAATTCCAACAGCCATGCATACGCTGGAAGATGTGGAATATACCATTAAGGCATTTTCTGAAATCCGAAAAAAACTGGAAGAAGGAAAATACAACACTTCAGAAATTCCATCATTTATCGACTAATAAAATATGACAACATAAAAAAACCATCCCCTACAGGATGGTTTTTTTGTTTTTATCAATTACTTTGGTTCTTTCGTTTGCCTCTTTAGCTCAGCTGGCAGAGCAGCTCATTCGTAATGAGCAGGTCGTGGGTTCGAGTCCCATGAGAGGCTCAAAATCCCGGGATCGCTCAGACAAATTCCACAAATCATTTTGCTTCAGGAACATATGGAATCGTAAAATAAAATGTACTTCCGGCACCTTCCTCACTTTTGACCCGGATTTCACCCCCCAGATTCTCAACCAGTTTTTTTGAGATTGCCAAACCTAAACCATTTCCGCCGTATTTCCTGGCTTTTGTAATGTCAACTTGACGAAAACGTTCAAATATGGTTTCATGATGAGCCCGGGGAATTCCGATACCAGTATCCTGAACATAGAATTCAATGGCACTCCTTTTTACTGAACATCCAATTTCTACAGAACCCTTTTCTGTAAACTTTAGTGCGTTACCAATCAGATTATTGAAAATCTGCTTTAAGCGGTAAATGTCGTATTCAATGAAAATATTTTCAGCATCAGCGGGTAAAGTAATAATAAAATCCAGCTTGTTTGACTCTGACCTGATTCTAAATTCATTTTCCAGATCTTCAAATACTGTAATCAATGGAAACCGCTCAGGTCTGATCTTTAACTGTTTTGATTCCATCATTGACAAGTCCATGATATCGTTGATAATCACCATCAGGCTGTTCCCGCTATCGACAATTGTTTTGATAAATTCCTGTTTTTGTTCTTCTTCAAAATCAGGATCATTTAACAATTCTGAGAATCCCACGATACTATTCAGCGGTGTTCGGATTTCATGACTCATATTGGCAAGAAATGCAGACTTCAAGCGATCGCTTTCTTCTGCTTTTTCTTTTGCTTTATTTAATTCCTCGGTTCGTATATTTACTTTATGTTCAAGGTTTTTATTGGCCTCTATAACAGCGGCATTGCGAAAATCCAATTGCTGATTCAGATAAAAACCTCTTCGCCGGTAATATTCCATAATATAGCCGGCAAACATTCCAATCAAATTAGCAGAGACAAAGAAAAAGTCATTACTGACTAAAATTTTAGAATTCATATCGGAAAAGAAAATTGCCCCAATATTAAAAAAGACCAAAATGAACCAACCACCAACAGCTGCACAAAGAAAACGTAAGCCAATAAAAAAATAACCAGCCATAAAAACCAGCATCAATCCGCCATAGTAGGTATAGTTTTCCGGAGCTTTAATCAACATTATGGAAATACCAATACCGCCTGATACATAACAAATAGTGCTAAGTTCCTGCCAGATTCTACTGAAATATTTGGTGAACGACAGCAAAAAAACGAGTATCATTAAAGGCACCACAATCCCAAAACGAATAATATGAAAAAGATAGGCATACTGCTCAATCAACAAATCGTCGAGGTAACCAAAAATCCCGTATAAAAAAATAACCAATACAAACGCGATCCTGAATTGAAGAATTGAATTTGCAAAATATGCCGCCTGATATTTCTTTTCATTTTCATCAGTAAAAGACAATGTCAACCGGTTAATCTTCATTTTTGACTGGTATTAACTGATTGGACTGTTTATAAAAGAGGATTTTAACATTTATCCTTTTTTCTTCAGTTTTATCCGATGCGATAATATACTTAAATATATTGATTTTTTTGTATATACATTTTATCATAATACAATTCGATTTATTTTGATGGCAGTTGAAAAAAGTAAATTTCAATTTTATCCGAATAATAAATTTACCACGCACCCGCTCAGCGAATTGATCCGGTTACACCTTCAGGCAAAACTATTGGTCATCCCATTTTCTATAAATTACTGAATCAGGTATTCATTCAGGAATAAAAAGTGACAATATCCTAATTTAATACTTTTTTGTCTGATTTCAAACAACAGAAAACAAGACTTTTTTTTCTGGGCACAAGACAAGTTTTTGTATCCAAAATTGTTCCATGCATTCAGCAGAAATAAACTTATTTGAATAAAAAAAGATGAGTTCAATGATGATATTCTCCCTCATGGTCATTGAAAATATTGAATTTCTGTATTGATCATTTATTATTCACAAAATGAAAAAAAAAACTCATTCAGCTCTTCTCTGGGAAGTCTGGAAAGTTCAATCCAAACTGAAAATGACAAGGTGTCCAGAAATCATTTTGACTTATTTCCGAATCTGGGAATCTCTTTCGATGATAAAAAAAAACAGTGTGGTGAGTGCCAGTTACAGACGACGGATCACCCGATCCGATTACCAGGATTTAAATCTGTCTGAATCACGAGAAAGTGAATTATCTGCCTGGAAAAGCAATCCGTTTCTAAAACCCAATTACATCGACAATTGCCAGGTTTCCTATTCATTTAAAAGAATGTTCGTAATTTTAAACAATTATAGTGTCACCCACGATTTTTTTTGCGATTATATTCGAGATTTCGCAGAAAAAGAGAAATGTTTTAATCCCGCGAAACCTGAAAAAAGCTACCAGTAACGTTTTATCGGTCAGTTATCCGTTTCATCTGTAAAAAATGGTGGAATATGTCGTCATTTTTCATTTACAATTATTCAACATTCAAAGGCGACCTGAATGGCACAATCATCGATTTGAAGACCGGTATATTTAACCTGCGTTTACAAAACAACCTTCAGTTACCCGCTGATATCACCATGGAACTGACCTATGAACTGAACAATCCCTGGATTTGTATGGGCTCGGTTAAAGTAGATGTATATTCAGGAATAGATATCGGACTTAAAATATTTTTTGGACCAGAAGTTACTGATTCAGCTGACGACGAGTGACATTTTCAGGACCGAAAGCGATTATCCGTACAACAGCGATTATGGCGGAATAGTGGTTCACTGCGTTGTTTCCTTAGACAATAAACGGGCAGAAATCAGTTTGACCACTAAATTCGGAAATCAGAAAACAAAAACGCGGAAGAAAGGAGAACGTGAATTAGATGATGGATTAAACCGCATCTCCGGATAGTTATTTTCATTGCATTAGGCATACAATCCAAGTTTTATTTTTAGTAAACCACATCAACAAAAAAAGCTATTCAACCTTTTAATACCATTAAGATCTTTACATTTTAATAATAACTTGTGATATTCTGAGAATATTCTTTATTCTTTTAGCGCTCCGAAAAAGTTTTCACCCAATTCAAAATTCAGAATAAGTTAAAGATTCAGAAACTGACAAATATCATATCAGACACCTTTCATGCAAATTTCTAAATAATTATTTTAATTATTAATATATTCCATTTTCAGAATCCAGTTTTAAAAATCAGATTAATAACAACATATCAATCTTATATCTTATGATCACACCATACATTAAAGATCATTTGTTTATATTAAACCCACCTGATTTTAAATTATCCACCTTCAGCAATTCCCCAAAAAAAAATAGAGGTAACATTTTTTATAAAAAAAAGTTTGCTGCTAAGTTGAAAAAACTACTTTTGCACGGTCAAATTTTTACTTACCAAATTATCCAGATATATAGATATGGAAAGTGAATCACTAATACTCTTTTTTATAGTTGCGCTGATCCTTGTTGGCGGGGCAATTATATTTTCAACCCTTGTTGCTCCAAGATCATTTAATCCTGCAAAGTCGGAACCCTACGAATGTGGGATTCCTACCGAAGGTCCGGCCTGGATCCAGTTTAACGTGGGGTATTACCTTTTTGCAATTATTTACCTTGTTTTCGATGTCGAAACAGTCTTTCTGTTTCCCTGGGCAGTTGTCATGAAAACAATTGGAATGAGGGCTTTTATCGAAATCATTATTTTCTTCTTCATACTGGGTCTTGGACTTTTGTATGCCTGGAAAAAAGGAGCTTTGAAATGGGTTTAATAAAATCAATGAAAGATGAAGAATTCAACGATAATGAATCGCTGGAACTTCTAAAAAAGTCGGGAGGCAATGTTTTCCTGACCAGTATCGACAATGTACTGAACTGGGGTCGTTCGAACTCGGTGTGGCCACTTACTTTCGCGACCAGTTGCTGCGGAATTGAGATGATGGCTGCCGGAGCTTCGCGCCACGACTTTGCCCGTTTTGGGATTGAAGTGTATCGTGCTTCACCGCGTCAGGCCGATGTAATTGTTGTTGCCGGGACCATCGTTCATAAAATGGTACCCGTTTTAAAACGACTTTACGATCAGATGCCTGAACCAAAATATGTTATTGCCATGGGTGCCTGCGCCATTTCCGGAGGACCATTCTTTTACAATTCCTATTCGGTGGTTCGTGGTGTCGATCATGTTATTCCGGTTGATGTATATATTCCGGGTTGCCCCCCACGGCCTGAAGCTTTACTCTATGGAGTGATGCAGCTTCAGCGCAAAATCAAGGGAGAATCAGTTACTAACCCGGGCGAATTGCCAGATATTCTGTAAAGAAGTTCGGAGTGACTAGAGTGAGCTAAAGTGCCTAAAGTACTTTTTGAAACTAAGGATATTATTGACATACTAAGTTGTTGAACAGAGCGTTCTTACTCCCCCTCCCTCGGAGGGGGTCGGGAGGAGGCTCTTCATAAGAAAATATGCTTACACGAGAAGAATTAACAGACATCATCAAGGGATTCACTCCTGATGCTGAATTTCCTGAAGGAAAACAATTGCTTGAAGTTATCGTTCCGGCTGAAAAACTTTTTACACTGGTCGAAAAATTGAAATCGGATAAAAAAACAGCTTTCAATTACCTGATTACTCAGACTGCTGTCGATTTTCAAACACACATGACAGTGGTTTATCACCTTGAATCAACCGAATTCAGACATATAATTGTCCTGAAATCGCAGCTTTCGGATCGTGAAAATCCAGCTATCGACAGCGTTTCAGCCTTGTATCCAACGGCAGAATTTTTCGAACGCGAAATTTTCGACCTTTTTGGAATCCGGTTTAACAACCATCCAAACCTGAAACGTCTTTTTCTGGAAGACGATTACGGATACCCACTTCGCAAGGATTTCCGCGACGAAATAAATATCATTGAACGATAAAACTCAAATGATGAGTGAAGAAATTATAAAAGACGTGATTGTTGGGGAAAATGAGGACTACATCATCAATATGGGTCCGCAACACCCTTCAACCCATGGAGTTTTAAGGCTCGAAGTTTGTCTGAAGGGAGAAACAGTTAAATACCTGAAGCCGCATATTGGTTACATCCACCGTGGAATTGAAAAAATGTGTGAGGCCAATACCTACCAGCAGATTATTCACCTGACCGACCGGATGGATTACCTTTCGGCACACATGAATAACGAAGCGGTGTGTATGATTGTGGAAGATGCCATGCAGGTTGAAGTTCCGGAACGTGTGAAATACATCCGCACCATTTTGGATGAATTAAACCGACTGGCTTCGCACCAGTTATGGTGGTGTGCATTTGGAATGGACCTTGGTGCACTGACCGCATTCTTTTATGGCCTGCGCGACCGCGAAATGATTCTCGATATTTTCGAAGAATCATTTGGTTCCAGATTACTCCACAGTTTCAATACCCCCGGCGGTTTGATGCACGATGTTCACCCGAACTTTCAGAAACGCATCAAAGAATTTATTACTTATTTCCGGAAAAAACTTCCTGAATACAACCAGTTGCTGACCGGTAACGTGATTTTTCAGGAACGTGCCAAAGGAATTGGCCTGATGAGCAAGGAAACCGCTATCGCCTATGGTGTGACAGGTCCTTCAGGACGTGGATCAGGTTTTTCGTGCGACATCCGCAAAATTGCACCATACGGAGCATACGATAAAGTTCAGTTCAACGAAGTTCTGAAAACCGAAGGTGATGTTTTTGCCCGCTACCAGGTTCGTATGGACGAAATGGTAGAATCATTAAGTATTCTGGAACAATTGGTTGACAATATTCCTGAAGGTGATTACACCGCGAAAATGAAACCAATCATCAAACTTCCGGCCGGCGAATATTTCCGGAGAGTGGAAACTGCCCGAGGCGAACTGGCCGTTTATGTGGTGAGCGACGGAAATAAAAATCCGTACCGCATGCGTTTTCGGACACCAAACTTCAGCAACCTGTTTGTAATGAACGAAATTGCTTCCGGGTATAAGATTGCCGACCTGATTGCGATCAGCGGTTCACTCGACTTAGTTATCCCTGATATTGACCGATAATGAACAAAGATATGTCATCAAACATTTACGATTTTTCGACACTTACCAGCGCCATTCACACCTGGTTATCAGGATTGATGTCTCCAGGTTTGGTCATTTTTACTGAAATGGTTCTCGTCGGACTGGTTTTTCTTTTAATGTATGCACTGCTTGGTTTATTTCTGGTTTACCTCGAACGTAAAGTCTGTGCAATCATGCAGAACCGTGTTGGACCAAACCGTGTGGGGAAATGGGGGCTTTTGCAAACCATTGCCGACTTAATTAAACTGTTGCTGAAAGAGTTAATCCCGATCCGCAAATCAGATCCGCTGTTATTCAACCTGGCACCTTTTATTGTAATCATCTGCTCGTTCCTTGCCATGGCTGCTTTGCCCTATGCAAAAGGACTTCAGGCAATCGATTTTAACATTGGTGTATTTTATGTGATGGCAGTTTCGTCTCTCAGCGTTGTAGGTATTTTGCTTGCAGGATGGTCGAGTAACAGCAAATATTCGCTGATTGGAGCCATGCGCAGCGGGGCACAGATCGTAAGTTACGAACTTTCGGTAGGTCTTTCGCTCCTTGCAATTGTTGTATTTTCAGGAACCATGCAGCTTTCAGGAATCATTGAAAGTCAGGCCAACGGCTGGTGGATCTTTAAAGGTCATATCCCTGCATTTATTTCATTCGTAATTTTCCTGATTGCCAGTACCGCAGAGATTAACCGCGGACCTTTCGATTTGGCTGAAGCAGAATCAGAATTAACCGCTGGTTTCCACACCGAATATTCAGGAATCAAATTCGCCTTTTTCTTTCTGGCCGAATACATGAACATGTTTATTGTTGCAGCATTGGGAGCAACAGTATTCCTTGGAGGCTGGATGCCATTTCACATCGGAAACTGGGAAGGATTTAACCAGATCATGGATTTCATTCCATCAGCTATCTGGTTCTTCTCAAAAACATTCTTTATCATCCTGATCATCATGTGGTTCAAATGGACGTTTCCTCGTTTAAGGATCGACCAGTTGCTGACTCTGGAATGGAAATACCTGTTACCAATAAGTTTATTCAACATTGTTTTGATTGCCTTCATCGTTTTGATGGGCTGGCATTTTTAATAAGGTAAGTGCAGCAAATGAAAAACAACAATATTAATATCTCTTCGCGCCAAACTCACCCCTGGCCCCTCTCTTCGGGAAGAGAGGGGAAGGCTTCCGATTTATCGGAAGTCGGGGTGAGTAGCATTTCGGCTAAGAGAACAGATATGAAAAATTCATTATTAGAATTTAATAAGTCTATTCAATAATTGAGGAAAGCAAATGAATAGTATAGCAAAATATTTTAGCGATCTGTTTAAAGGAATTTCTTCGTTGTGGGCAGGAATGCGCGTTACGGGAAAATACTTTTTCAGTCCGGGGGCAATTGTTACCCAGCAATATCCTGAAAACCGTGCTACCCTGAAAATGGAGGAACGGTTCAAAGGAGAGGTCATTATGCCTCACGATTCAAACAACCAGCATGCCTGCACCGGCTGCGGAATCTGCGAAATGAACTGTCCGAACGGTTCGATCGAAATTTTAACCGACCGCATTCCCAATGCTGAAGGAAAACTGGAACGGGTAATCGACAAGCATATCTATCATTTGTCGATGTGTACCTTCTGCGGATTGTGTGTAAAAACCTGTCCTTCGGATGCTCTGGCCTTTGGTCAGGAATTCGAGCATGCAGTTTTCGATCGGAGTAAACTCACCAAAGTTCTGAATCAGCCTGGTTCGAAACTTAGAAAGGAGGCCAAGTAATGAATATAGTGATGTTTTATACGTTCTCAGCAATCATCCTGATTTGCTCGCTTTTAACCATTACCACCCGCAGAATCTTACGGGCGGCGGTTTATCTGCTTTGCGTTTTGCTGGCCACTGCCGGTTTGTATTTTATGCTGAATTATCAGTTCATGGCAGCCGTACAGCTTACCTTGTATGCCGGTGGTATTGTGGTTCTGATCATTTTCAGTATTCTGCTGACTCACCACATTTCGCACCTGTTTGAAAAGCCCGATCTGCTGAAACTGCTGATGGGAATCGGTGCTGCTGCTGTCGGAAGCGGTTTGGTGATTGCCACTATCCTTTCCCACCCGTTTCAGGCTACCTCGGCTCCGGAACTTCCGGTAAACATGACTGAAATTGGAACTCAGTTGCTGAGTACCGGGAAAAACGGATATGTTTTGCCTTTCGAGTTGATCAGTGTTTTATTGCTTGCAGCGATGATTGCTGCCATTGTAGTTGCCAAAAAGGAAAAAAATAAAAATTCAGAGATATGATTCAGGGAATACCACTCGAACATTTTTTAGTCGTAAGTACGATCATGTTTTTTCTTGGAGTTTGCGGGTTCATTATTCGCCGCAACCTGATTACCATGTTGATGGCCATTGAACTCATCCTGAATTCAGTAAATATCAATTTCGTCGTTTTCAACCGGTATCTCTACCCCGATCAGCTGCAGGGACATTTTTTCTCGCTGTTTATCGTAGGTATCGCAGCCGCTGAAGCTTCGGTAGCAATCGCACTCATTATCAATATCTACAGAAGCCTGAATAATATTGATGTTGAGAATGTAAATGAAATGAAGTATTAAAAAAGTGTTCAGTCGCAGTTTTCAGTCGCAGTTTGATTGACGAATGCAACGAATAAATTAAGAAATAAAAAACACAAAATAATGGCAGGATATACTTACACCGTATTCATTTTACTGATTCCTCTGGTGATGTTTCTCATTACCGGATTACTTGGTATGAGATGGAAACCGATTGTTTCAGGAGTAATTGGAACAATGGGGATGGGAATTTCCTTTGTCCTTTCGGTACTGACCGCTATTACCTATTTCTTTGGCGGAACTCATGGTACTGAAGGATTTCAGGCGATAATTCCACTAGAAATCAACTGGTTGCAATTTACCGAAACCCTGATCATCCGGATGGGTATTCTGCTCGATCCGATTTCGGTGATGATGCTCGTTGTGGTCACCACAATTTCATTCATGGTTCATATCTACAGTTTGGGCTATATGAAAGGTGAATCCGGATTTGCACGTTTCTATGCATTTCTGTCGTTGTTCACCTTCTCGATGCTTGGATTGGTTATTGCCACCAACATTTTCCAGATGTACATTTTCTGGGAGCTTGTGGGTGTCAGTTCCTTCCTCCTGATCGGATTTTATTATCAGAAACCATCAGCTGTTGCAGCTTCAAAAAAAGCATTTATTGTTACCCGGTTTGCCGATTTGGGCTTCCTGCTTGGTATCCTGATTTTATCATTTGTAACCGGAACTTTCGATTTTGCCAAATTAACCGAACCCGGAACAGCCATCTTCAGCAGTGCTGCCACGATGAGCTTCATGGGAATTTCAGCGCTGACCTGGGCCATGACACTTATTTTTATTGGTGGTGCAGGTAAATCGGCGATGTTTCCCTTGCACATCTGGTTACCCGATGCGATGGAAGGCCCGACACCTGTTTCTGCCCTGATCCACGCTGCAACCATGGTTGTTGCCGGTGTATTTCTGGTTGCCAGAATGTTCCCGGTGATCCATTTTCAGGCTCCTGCAGCTCAGGAAATCATTGCTTATGTCGGCGGTTTCACTTCGTTGTTTGCAGCGGTAATCGCCATCACACAATACGATATCAAACGCATTCTGGCTTTCTCAACCTTGTCGCAACTGGGTTATATGATGCTCAGTTTAGGTGTTTCAGGATATGGTGGTGAAGAAGGATTGGGCTACATGGCTTCCATGTTCCACCTGTTTACACACGCCATGTTTAAAGCTTTGCTTTTCCTTGGAGCCGGTTCAATCATTCATGCCGTTCATTCAAACCTGATGCAGGACATGGGTGGCTTGCGGAAATATTTACCGATTACACACATTACTTTCCTGATTGCCTGTCTGGCCATTTCAGGAATACCACCATTTGCAGGATTCTTCAGTAAAGATGAAATTCTGGTAGCAGCTTTGGAGCACGACAAAATCTTGTTTGCTGTTGAATACATTGTGGCCGGTCTGACCGCTTTCTACATGTTCCGTCTGTATTTTGGAGTGTTCTGGGGAAAAGACCAGCACTACCATCACACACCGCACGAAAGCCCGATGACGATGGCCATTCCATTGATGTTCCTGGCATTCATGTCAATTTTCTCCGGATTTTTACCTTTCCACGATTTGGTCACTTCGGATAAAATGGGCTTCGAAACACATACCGAACTGATGGTTGCCATTCCTTCGGTGTTAATCGGAATTCTTGGAATTGCACTGGCCTGGATTCTATACAAAAAAGAAAGCACTGTTCCGGCGAAAATGGCTAAAAGCTGGGGTATTTTATATACTGCAACTTACAACAAATTCTATTTCGACGAAATTTATCTGTTTGTAACCAAGAAGATCATTTTCAATTACATCTCTCGGCCTGTGGCCTGGTTCGACCGTCACATCATCGATGGATTTATGGTTGGAATCGGTTTGGTTACCGAAAAAGTATCCTATCAGATAAAAGTAATGCAATCGGGACAATTGCAGCATTACGCCTTCATGTTCATTGCCGGAACGCTGGCACTGGCCTTGTCTATGGTATATTTCCTGATGTAAAATTCCCAAAGGGGAAAGATTGGAATTGTAGTTCTTAATTTTCAATGCCCTGAAGGGGCAAAATATCAATAACCCGGGGCGAAACCCGGGAAAAGAAAAAAAATAAAAATCGTCCGATAGAATGTGTTGAAACGATAGGAATAAAACTTTCGGACGAAAAAGAGATAAAGATTATAAAACGAATTTTCTAAAATAAATACGAATGAATATTCTGACTTTATTAGTAGTAATACCGATCCTAACCATCATCGCCATCCTTTTCACGAAGGATCTTAAAGGCGCCCGCATGGTTTCGGCAATCGGGATGGGTATACAGCTCATCACAACAGCAGTGCTTATTTTTATGTATCTGGCTGAACGTAAAACAGGAAATATCCACGAAATGCTTTTCACGGCGGATTACACCTGGTTTAAAAGCTTAAACATTCATTATTTCATTGGAGTAGATGGAATTGCCGTCGCCATGCTCGGACTGACTTCAATTGTGGTTTTTGCCGGAATATTTGCATCGTGGGAAATGGAATACCTTTCACGCGAGTTCTTTATTTCGCTGATTCTGCTGGCAACCGGAGTTTATGGTTTCTTCATTTCGCTCGACTTGTTTACCATGTTCCTGTTTTATGAAGTAGCGGTAATCCCGATGTATTTGCTGATTGGTGTTTGGGGAAGTGGTCCGAAAGAAAGTTCGGCCATGAAACTGACCCTGATGCTGATGGGAGGTTCTGCCCTGCTGATGGTTGGTATCTTCGGAATTTATTACAACTCTGCTCCTGATGGAGGTCAGTTAACTTTCAACATTCTGGAAATAGCAAAAGTACATATGCCGGTTGAAGCGCAACGCTTCTTCTTCCCGTTCACCTTTATCGGATTCGGAATTTTGGGAGCTTTGTTCCCATTCCATACCTGGTCGCCTGATGGTCATGCTTCAGCGCCAACCGCGGTTTCCATGCTTCACGCAGGTGTATTGATGAAACTTGGAGGTTACGGATGTTTCCGTGTTGCCATGTTCCTGATGCCTGAAGCGGCCAACGAAATGGCCTGGTTCTTCATCATTCTGACCACAATCAGTGTAGTTTACGGAGCTTTCGGTGCCATCTGGCAAACCGACCTGAAATTCATCAACGCATACTCTTCAGTGAGCCACTGTGGCCTGGTTATCTTTGCCCTTTTGATGATGAACGAAACCGGAATGGACGGAGCAATCCTTCAGATGATTTCACACGGATTAATGACAGCACTTTTCTTTGCCTTAATCGGAATGATTTACGGCCGGACACATACCCGTGACATTAATAAAATGGGCGGATTGATGAAAGTGATCCCTTTCCTTGCCGTTGTTTATATGATCGCAGGTTTCGCTTCTTTAGGTCTTCCCGGATTAAGCGGATTCGTTGCCGAAATGACCGTATTCGTCGGAGCTTTCCAGCATCACGATCTGTTTCACCGCGTGGTTACGGTAATCGTTGCCTCCTCAATTGTAATCACCGCAGTTTATATCCTGCGTGTGGTAGGTAAAATACTTTTAGGGCCAATTATCGACGAACATCATTTACATCTTCAGGATGCCAAATGGTTTGAAAAAATAAGTACTGTTACCCTGGTTTTGTCTGTTGCTGCCATCGGTATTGCACCTCTTTGGTTATCGGATACCATTATTGCGAGTTTAAAACCAATCGTTGCAAGACTGGCAATGGCTATACCATTTTAGAGAGCCCCCTAAATCCCCCAAGGGGGACTTTAAAAAAGTGATATTGAAATTAATATTAAGAAAATAATCGGAGCGTTCCGGCTCCCCCTCCCCCGAAGGGGGTTGGGGGGAGGCTTTAAAACAAACTATATGGATCTCGGACAATTTTTACTCATGCGACACGAATTGCTGCTCACTCTTGCTGCAGTAGCAGTTTTGATTGCAGAAGTTTCGACAAGCGAAAAAAATAAAGCTAGCATCATTCCGTTTGCAACCGGTCTTTTTGCGCTGATCACCGTCATCGGATTTATTCCGGGTGAAACAGGAAATTTATTCGGCGGTTCATACCAGTCGAGCCAGTTGACTGTATTCATGAAAAACATCCTGAATATGGCGGTGCTGATCGTTTTCCTTCAGGCTGAAGGCTGGCTGAAGAAAGAGGAAAACCTCAATAAAATCAGCGAGTATTTTATTCTGACCATCGCAACCCTGATTGGAATGAATTTTATGATCTCGGCAGGCGATTTCCTGATTTTCTATATCGGACTTGAAACAGCAACTATTCCAATTGCCGGATTGGCGGCATTCGACAAATACAAAAGCCAATCAGCTGAAGCGGGGATCAAATTAATCCTGTCCTCTGCCCTGTCTTCAGGAATTCTGTTGTTCGGACTTTCGATGATTTATGGTGCAACCGGATCAATCTACTTTGCTGATGTTGCTGCTAAAGTGGCTCCTGACGCACTGATTGCTCTCGGATTTATTTTCTTTGTAAGTGGAATGGGGTTCAAAATTTCACTGGTTCCGTTCCATTTCTGGACTGCCGATGTGTATGAAGGTGCTCCAATTAATGTGACCTCCTACTTATCGGTAGTTTCAAAAGGCGCTGCAGCATTTATTTTCACCATTATTCTGTTCACCGTATTCAAAAATATTGTTGACCTGTGGCAACCACTAATTTATACCCTGGCTGTGTTCACCATGACTCTGGCCAACCTGTTTGCCTTACGTCAGGACAACATTAAACGATTCCTTGCGTTTTCGTCGATTGCACAAGCCGGGTTCATTCTGCTTGGCGTTTTGGGTGCAGGTGAGTTGGGAATGACTTCAATCATATATTTTGTCTTGATTTATGTATTCACCAACCTTGGAGCATTCGGTGTTGTGGCAGCTGTGCACAATGCTTCAGGTGTCGAAACCATTTCAGGATACAACGGACTGTATAAAACCAATCCAAAACTTAGCCTGCTGATGACTTTGGCTTTGTTCTCTTTGGCTGGAATTCCTCCTGTTGCAGGTTTCTTCGGTAAATTCTTCCTGTTTACAGCGGCTGCCGGAAGTGGATATTTCATCCTGGTTTTGATTGCCGTCCTGAATGCTACCATTTCTCTATATTATTATCTGCGTGTGGTTCGTGCCATGTTTATTGAAAAGAATGAAGAACCTATTCCAGCATTTCGCAGTTCAAATGCAATGAGACTTGCATTGATCATGTGCGTTGCCGGTATTTTTGTGATCGGTTTTGCCAGCGATATTTTTGAATATATCCGAAGCATCAGCATTTTATTTTTAAACTAATATGACCTGAATAATGGCTCTCAATAAAGGAAAACATATCATAGAAGAAATTGAAGGAATACGTTGCTCCCTGGTTGAAAAAGAAGTTTCACCGGAACGCGCTGAATTTCTAAAAAAATTACTCGAGCACAACGGATACACAGTTATGGCTGCCACAAATGGTGAAGCAGACAAATTTAAAGTTGGGGTCACCGACCTGCTTTTTAATCCGGTTATCGACATCTATAAACGCAGTTTAAAAAGCCTTTCAGGCAAAAGAGTTACTCCGGCATACTGGCTTCAGGAATCGGAAAAGGAAACCGAAGCTGAGGTAAATTACTGGAATTATAAGGGATAAAAAAAGTACCAAATTCAGAAAAGGGAGTCAGAAAGATTCCCTTTTTTTGTTGGAAACTCAATCCAACAGGGAATAAATTTAAAGGGTATATGGAATACTTACCTGAAAAATCGTTCCGGTATCAATGGCGCTTACCAGACTGATTTCTCCCCCCAGACATTCGGTCATAATCTTCACTTCGGCCAGGCCAAGTCCCATTCCTGAAATTCGTTTTACATTCTCTGACCGGTGAAAAGGTATAAAAATCAGTTCCTGTTCATTCTCTGGAATACCTGAACCAAAATCCTGCACTTTAAGCGTTAATTTTCCTTCTTTTGCCGAAATCCCGAGAAGAATATCCTTTCTGGAAAACTTGAGTGCATTCGTCAGTAAATGCAGTAAAATCCTTCCAGTAAAATCGGGATCAGATATGAGTTCTTCCACTTTGGTATCCCAGTGGATTGAAATTCGTTTAACATCAAAATTCAATTTTCGCAGTTCGGAGATTTGATTCTGACAAATTTCGCGAATTCGAAAAGCAGACAAGTTTGGTTTTACTTCATTGCGAAAAGCAGACAGGAGAAACTGAAGCTGATTGAGAAATTTCCGGATAATCTCGTTGGAGTCAGCACACATCGAAAGACAGTCATCTTTCATCGATTCGTCAAGTTGAATGTCTTTTTGACTTAACAATTCAACATTCGACTGAATAACCGCAACCGGCGTACGAAGTTCGTGGGTCATGGCGCTAAAAATATTTTCCAGGTCAGGAACTTCTGACCGGTAAAGATTTACAGGCTTCAAATCTTCGTCAGTTAGCAGGATTGAGGTTATTTTCCGGTTTTCCATACGAACCTAAATTTAGTAAAAAATATCCTGGCAATCGTAGATTTTCAGGTTTAACAAAAAAATAAAAGGCCATCCTTTTCAGGAAAGCCTTTGTATCTGTGAATAATCTTTACTTTTTATTTTGCATAACTGATGGCGCGCATTTCGCGGATAACCGTAATCTTAATCTGGCCCGGATAGGTCATTTCATCCTGAATACGTTTCGCGATATCGAAGGATAATTGTTCTGAATCCTTATCGCTGATTTTATCGCTTCCAACAATGACACGTAATTCACGTCCGGCCTGAATAGCATAAGTTTTCAGTACGCCTGGATATGAAAGGGCCAGTTCTTCCAATGTTTTCAGACGTTTAATGTATGATTCAACAACCTCGCGGCGTGCACCCGGACGGGCTCCTGAAATCGCATCACAGACCTGAACAATTGGCGAAAGCAGGCTGGTCATTTCCACTTCATCGTGGTGAGCTCCAATCGCGTTGCAGATATCCGGTTTTTCCTTGAAACGTTCGGCCAGTTTCATACCTAAAACTGCGTGTGGTAATTCCGGTTCATCATCGGGCACTTTACCAATATCGTGCAACAATCCGGCTCTTTTCGCGGCTTTGGCATTCAGGCCTAATTCAGTAGCCATGATGGCGCAAAGGTTGGCAACCTCGCGTGAGTGCTGCAATAAGTTTTGGCCGTATGACGAACGGTATTTCATTTTACCGATCATGCGGATCAGTTCAGGATGCAATCCGTGAACGCCCAGATCGATGGTGGTACGTTTACCTGTTTCAATAATTTCTTCTTCAACCTGTTTGCGGACTTTTTCAACCACTTCTTCGATACGGGCCGGGTGAATACGTCCGTCAGTCACCAGTTGATGCAAGGCCAGTCGGGCAATCTCGCGGCGAACAGGATCAAATCCTGAAAGTACAATTGCTTCCGGAGTATCGTCAACAATAATTTCGACACCGGTGGCAGCTTCAAGTGCACGGATATTCCGACCTTCACGACCGATGATACGACCTTTAATTTCGTCGCTTTCGATGTGGAAAATGGTCACCGAATTTTCGATGGCAGTTTCGGTAGCCACACGTTGAATGGTTTTCACCACTACTTTTTTAGCTTCTTTGTTGGCCGAAAGTTTGGCTTCTTCCATGATTTCGTTGATGTACGACATGGCTTCGGTTTTCGCTTCGTTTTTCAACGATTCAACCAACTGAGCTTTTGCTTCTTCAGCCGACATTCCGGATAAAACCTCCAGTTTTTCAACTTGCTGGCGGTGAAGTGTTTCAATCTCATGTTCCTTTTTCTCCAGAATCTCGAGTTGAGTATTCAGATTTTCACGGATAACTTCAACATCATGTTTCGAAGTTTCAAAATCTTTTACCTGACGGTTCAGTTCATCCCTGCGCTGGTTTAAACCAGCTTCTCGTTGTTTTAGTTTTGACTCAAAGTTGTTAACCTTACTGTTTTTTTCGTTGATGTATTCTTCATGTTCTGACTTTAACTGAAGAAATTTTTCTTTGGCCTGTAAGATTTTATCTTTTTTGATTACCTCGCCTTCAGCAACAGCTTCACTGACAATTTTCGTTTTTTTACTTTTCAGGGCTTTGTCCCACATAAAATATGAGAGTACTCCACCACCTAAAAAGCCAGATATCGCATATATTATCTCCATTTTTTAATAATTAAACTTGTTTATACTAAAAAACCCACATTTTTAATTCAAAATCCGGGCATTCGAGAGAATTCCGGAATTTAAATAAAAAATGCGGGTTATCTATGATCTGATAAAATTTATTCTTTCGATGACAAATAATCGCCCAGTTCTTCATCGAGTTGTTTCAACTCATCAAATAAGGGCGAACGGTCTACTTTTTCTTCAAGGTCAAGAGCTTTCAACACAAACTGGAAGGCAGCCATGGCTAAAAAATCCTGAGTGTCGTTGTTTACGTACTTCTGACGATATTGCAGAACGATATCATTTATTATTTTGGCAGCTTTCCGATGCTTTTCTTCATTCTCCCTGTCAACTTTCAACGGATAACTTCGTCCGTCGATTTTAATATTTATGGAAAGCTTCTCTGTCATTTATCTGTGTATTACTTATTCAAAAGAGCAATACATTTATCAATTTCCCGCACTAATTTTTGTATTCTGTTTTTTGCAGCCTTATTTTCATCGTCGGTTGCAACCAACAGTCTGGCCATTTTCAGATTTTCATATTTTTGTTCCAGCAAACTATTTTCCTGATGAAGTTGATTGATAACCACTTCCAAATCTTCATTTTTTTGAAGCAGCTGGCGCTTTTCCTGTTTAACCGCCTCGTGCTTAGCGATTATCTGTTTAATTTTTAATTTAAAATCAATCAGCAAGTTTTTCTCCAGATCAGTCATTTTTTTTTGCTTTCAGGAACAAAATTAACATTTTTGGTCAATACATGAAATTTGCCCTCATTTATTTTGTTTGATTCTAGCTTGTATCGAAGATTCCTTATAAGCTGTTTAAATTTCCCGTAGGGAAAGTATATGGTTAGAAAATGCAGTTTTTATTTGAGATTTTGTCCCGTTCGGGACAAAATAAGATTATTACCACTCAAGTTTCTACCCATTTTTTGTTCCTAACGGAACAGGCAGACTATATTTAAACAGTTTCCAAATTTTCAAGCTTTTTATTCCGAATCATTTAGGTAATTACCAAGCACCTTTCACAAAATATAAATTCGGAAGGCAAAAAATTAAATTCTGTGTCTTTTCGTTTAGTCTGATAAAACAAGAACAGCTATACTTTAATAAGTTTTTTAATTTCGCAGTCCAAAATAGCATTACATGAAATCACTCTTGAATATTCTTTTTTTAATCGTTTTTAGTTCTTCTCTTTTTGCAGAAAATCCGGATTCGATCGACCATCATTACTATAGTTCACCAGTAAGGATCCCAATTTTTCTGGCCGGCAATTTTGCCGAATTGCGTCCGAATCACTTTCATGGCGGAATTGACATAAAAACCCAGGGACGGACAAAAATTCCGGTTTTTGCCGCTGCCGACGGATATGTGGCCCGAATTAACATTTCGCCCCTCGGTTATGGAAATGCGCTCTACATCAATCATCCAAACGGAACGACCACCGTCTACGGGCATTTAGACAGTTTTGCACCCCAAATCGAAGAATATATCCGGAAGATTCAATATGAAAAAGAACAATTTGCAGTTGATCAGAATATTGAAGAAGGAATTCTTCCGGTACAAAAAGGAGAACAAATTGCATTAAGCGGCAACTCAGGAAGTTCTGCAGGACCACATTTACATTTCGAAATCCGAAGAACAAAAGAAGAAATTCAAATGAATCCGTTGATGTTTAATATGCCGGTTAAGGACAAAACGAAACCAACTATTCAGGCGCTCATGGTTTATCCTGTTTCTGAAAACAGCCTGGTTTCAGGAAAAAAGACCGCACAAAAATTTGAGGTGATTTTAGACGGAACCCGTTACAAGCTAAAAACCAACCAGATAATTCCGGTTTCAGGAAAAATCGGATTTGGACTGCAGAGCATTGATTTACTGGATGGTAGCGCCAACAAGTGCGGAATTTACTCCTTAAAACTGAGCATAGATAATTCGTTAATTTATTCCTTTCAAATGGATGAAGTTGCTTTAAACGAATCAAAATACGTGAATTCGCACATGGATTATTCGCTTGCCATCCGTACCGGAACGCGTTTATACCGGACCTGGCTCGAACCGGGCAATCATTTAAATATCTATAATCATGTTGAAAACCAGGGCATTTTTGAAGCTGAGGATGGAAAGAAACATTTGGTGAGCTACGAGATTACCGACGTGAACGGTAACACAAGTAATTTTTCATTCAATGTGCAATCGGGCGAAAAGGTAATTCAACCTGAAGAAACCAGCGGGAAGATATTTAGATATGATCACGATAACCGGATAAAAAATGATGCGCTGGTTTTTTCAGTTCCAAAAGGAGCTTTGTACAGTGATGTTGATTTTCAGTATCAGGAAAAGACCAGACTTCCCAAATTCTATTCACCAACCTATCAACTGCACAATTCGCTTGTTCCCCTTCATTTTGCCTGCGCATTAAGAATTAAAGCTGATCTTTTACCCGAAAATCTTCAGGATAAAGTTATGCTTGCACAAATCGATCCGGCTTCAGGAAAAATAATTTCGGCAACCGGGAAATACGAACATGGCTGGGTGGAAGGAAATATCCGGACTTTGGGTAATTATGCCCTTGCTGTTGACACTGTTGCGCCTAAAATTGTCCCATTGATTTTTAATGAAAAGAAAGAACTGAAAGACCCCAATTCACTTCGGATCAAAGTGGCCGATAATCTTTCAGGAATAGAAACATACCGCGGAACCATTGATGGAGCCTGGGTTCTGTTCGAGTATGATCAGAAAAACAATTTACTTAGTTATACGTTTGATAAATCGAGGTTTCATTTCAATACGAACCACGCTTTAGTTTTAGAAGTTACTGATAATAAAGGCAACAGGAGTACTTACAAAACAAACTTCAAACGATAATGCAGAACTACATCAGCATAGGGGTAATGTCGGGAACTTCACTGGATGGTCTCGATTTGGTGGCCTGCCGGTTCAGTAAGGATCAGAGCTGGAGTTTCGAAATTCTCAAATCGGTGACGATCCCCTATTCGCATAAATGGATTACCAAACTTTCACAAGCACCCGTTGAGCTGAATGCCTGCGAATTTGCCCTGCTGCACAACGAATACGGTAAGTATATCGGCAAACAGGTTGCCGAGTTTTGCTCTGATCTGAACGAAAAACCTGATCTGGTTTCATCGCATGGACACACGGTGTTTCATCAGCCACATAACAGATTAACTTTTCAGATCGGAAACGGAGCATCAATTGCAGCTGCTTCAGGCCTGCCAACTGCCTGTGATTTCAGAAGTCTGGATGTGGCATTAAAGGGACAGGGTGCGCCGCTGGTTCCGGTTGGCGATGAACTTTTATTTGGCGAATATGACTTTTGCATGAATCTGGGCGGGATTGCCAATATTTCGTTTCGTGAAGATGGTGAACGAAAAGCTTTTGACATTTGCCCGGCCAATCTGGCATTTAATCATTTTACCAAAGAATTGGGTTACGAATATGATTTGAGTGGCAATTTAGGGCGTAAAGGAGTTATCCAGCCCGAATTGCTTGAGTTGCTAAACGGATTGGATTTTTACCAGCAAAAAGGTCCAAAATCGCTGGGGCGCGAATGGTTCGATGAGGTTTTCCTTCCTCTGATCAATTCCTTTCAACTTTCTGCTGAAGATGTTCTCCGTACACTGTACGAACACATTTCCGATCAGCTTTCCCTGGCTGTCGATCAGTATCCGAAAGGCCAGATCATGATTACCGGCGGAGGTGCACACAATGTATTCCTGATTGAATTATTCTGCGAAAAAACCAAGCACAAAACCATCCTGCCTTCTGTGCAACTGATCGATTTTAAGGAAGCCATCATTTTTGCCTTTCTTGGCGTGTTAAGATTGCGCCAGGAAGTCAATTGCCTTTCATCGGTCACAGGAACCCGCCACGATCATTCAGGAGGAGTGATTTACCTTCCCTGATGTTTAACAATAGTCATCCCCTTGAAATATGTCATGTCTTAATCGATTCAGGAAGTCTAACTTTCCTGAACATTAAAACCTGACAAAATGAAATTCGATCCGGCTTCAAACATTCAGCATTTAAAACAACACGACGAATACGGCGGAGTAAATCCTTCGATTACCGATTCATCGACTTATACGTTCCGGCATGCCGACGACATGGAGGAAACTTTCCTGGGACACATGGAAGGCTGTTTCCTGTATTCGCGTCACTGGAACCCAACCAACAAAAATCTGGCAGAAGCCATGGCCGCTATGGAAGATACCCAATCGGCCTGGATTACCGCTTCAGGAATGGCAGCCATTACCTGCGCCATTTTGCAGGTTTGCAGCGCGGGCGACCACATCGTAACTTCGGTAACGACCTATGGCGGTACTTACGCGTTCCTGAAAAACTACCTGCCCAAATTCAATATTGAAGTTAGTTTTGTTGATATTACCCGGCTGGACCAGATTGAAGCAGCCATCAGGCCAAACACCAAAGTTATTTATACTGAAAGTGTAACCAATCCCCTGCTCCAGGTATCGGATATTCCGGGTCTGGCTGATATTGCCCACCGGCACAATACCTTGCTGATGGTCGACAACACATTCACCCCAATGATCATGTCACCTGCCAGAATGGGCGCCGACATTGTGGTTTACAGCATGACCAAATTCATCAACGGGAAAAATGACTGCGTCGCCGGGGCCATCTGCGGAAGCAAACAATTTGTCGATGATCTTTCGAATGTAAATAACGGAACCGCCATGCTGCTTGGTCCGGTTCTCGATCCGATGCGTTCTGCCTCGATTCTTAAAAACCTGCACACGCTGCATCTTCGTATCCGGCAGCACGGCCGAAATGCCATGATCCTGGCCAAAGGATTAACTGATGCCGGACTCCGGATTTCGTACCCCGGTCTCGAAAACCATCCTCAGCACGAATTGCACAAACAAATCATGAACGATGACTTTGGTTTTGGCGGTATGCTGGCCATCGATTTTGGAACGGTTGAAAAAGCGAACCGCATCATGCAAAAGATGCAGGAAGCAGGGGTTGGATTTCTGGCGGTGAGCCTGGGTTATTTCAAAACGCTGTTCAGCTGCTCCGGAAAAAGCACTTCGTCCGAAATTCCTGAAACTGTTCAGCATGACATGGGACTTTCGCAGGGGCTGGTTCGTTTTTCGGTGGGAATTGACAACAACATTGAAGACAGCCTGAATGCAATTCTGGAGATTTGCAGGGAAGAAGAAATGATTAATTAAACCTGATCTCAGTCTCTTCAAAATTTAGCACCAAATTCCGCAGAAGAAAAAAGTCGTATATTTGCCCGCGAAAATTTTAAAACACAACAAATGAAAGCATACGTATTTCCAGGACAGGGCGCACAGTACCCGGGCATGGGCAAAGACTTGTACGAAAAATCGGCAATGGCCAAAGAACTTTTCGAAAAAGCCAACGATATTTTGGGATTCCGGATTACCGATATCATGTTCGACGGAACTGAAGAAGATTTAAGACAAACCAAAGTTACGCAACCGGCCATCTTTTTGCACTCGGTTTTACTGGCAAAAACACTCGATAATTTTAATCCTGAAATGGTTGCCGGACATTCACTCGGTGAGTTTTCAGCATTGGTTGCAAACGGTGCTTTGAGTTTCGAAGATGGTTTACGCCTGGTTTCGAAACGTGCCATGGCCATGCAGAAAGCCTGCGAACTGGAACCATCAACGATGGCTGCCATTGTTGGACTGGACGACGAAATTGTGGAAGAAGTTTGCGCTTCGATCGACGATGTGGTAGTTCCGGCCAATTACAACTGCCCCGGACAATTGGTTATTTCAGGTTCATTTTCAGGAATTGATAAAGCCTGCGAAGCCATGACTGCCCGTGGTGCAAAACGTGCTTTGAAACTTTCGGTTGGTGGTGCATTTCACTCCCCTCTGATGGAACCTGCCCGTGAAGAACTGGCTGCTGCGATTGAATCGACCCCGTTCTCAACTCCGGTTTGTCCGATTTACCAGAATGTAAATGCATCTCCGACTTCTGATCCTGAATTGATCAAGAAAAACCTGATTGCGCAGTTAACCGCTCCGGTTAAATGGACTCAGACTGCAAAAAACATGATTGAAGGCGGCGCCACTTTATTTACAGAAATTGGTCCGGGAAAAGTACTTCAGGGATTGATTAAAAAAGTAGACCGCAATGCTGAAGTTGCCGGTGTGCAAAGCTTCGAATAAACAAAAAGCAAAATATTGATGATCTGAAACTGCTGGTGAAATACCGGCAGTTTTTGTTTTATATCAGCTGGAAGTGCCATTCAGGGCTTCACTTCAAGTGAAACCCTGAATATGAAATCTTAAATATGTTTCAGAACTTCAGCTTTAAATTCTTCCAGAATATTTGCATGATCGAAAGCCAGTTCAGGAAGCTGACCGACCGGAAACCATTGCGCTTTGGCTGCATCGTCGCCGGCAAGCGGGATTGGTTCATTTTCAAGAAAAGTATAAAAAAGCACGGAAATGGTCCGATGACGCGGATCACGGTTCACACCGCCAAAAGCCCGGAATTGTTTCATTTCCCCAACTTTCAACCCGGTCTCCTCCTCCACTTCACGACGGCAGGCCTGATCCAGCTCTTCGTCCATGTCGATAAATCCACCCGGGAGCGCCCATTTGCCCAGAAATGGTTCGCGTCCGCGCTCAATTAAAAGTACCGAATTCCGGTTACTGATTAAAATGGCATCAACCGTTACTGCCGGCCGGGGATAGTGATAGGTATGCATTTATACTGTTTTTTGTAGAGACGCACGGCCGTGCGTCTTTACGATTGGTAAAAAATAATTAATCGTTGATAATCCGTTTCATAACCCGCATCTGGTGGGTGTATCGTTTGGTGTCGGCATTATAAATCCCAAACTGATCCACATTATCGATCCGAACCTGACCCGATGCATGGATAATTTTATTTTTTTCCCAGATGATTCCCACATGCACAATCCGCCCTTCATCGTTATCGAAAAAAGCCAGGTCACCGGGTTTGGTTTCCTCGACAAAACTTAGCGCTTTGCCAAAATGAACCTGCTGACTGGCATCGCGGGGAATGGCATATCCGGCCATTTTATAAATGATCTGGGTCAGTCCCGAACAATCGATCCCCAGCGGCGAACGGCCTCCCCACAGATAGGGGGCATTAAAATATTTCAGCGCCTGGTCGATAATCACTTTCCGGACATTGGCTGGTTTCTTATAGGTAAAATTCCCGGTATGGCGGTAAATATCCTGCACAAGCGAAAACTCTTTCAGATATGGACGCCAGCAGGGAAGCGTGCTTCCGGCGACAATCATCATGGTTTGTTCGGCATTAAGCTGAATAATGTTAAAAATATCGGTACTAACGGCAAAAGGAGATTTATCGATTTTCTGATACGTACGCTCCGGCAGCGGGGTAATCATTTTAACATCAATCCAACCTTCATAACCATCGTATGCCAGTTTGATACGCGCCCACCCCATCATGATTTCGTAAACGATAAAATGTTCGCCATACAGAATTTGAGTAATCATTTCACTTTGTTCCGAAGGTTCTTTCCGGACCGGAATAATGCTTAAGCCTGAAATGCCGTAGTTCATAATCTGAGTATTATCGAATCAACTGAAATCCATCCGGAAACCGGACGAGAAAAGCTGAAAAAGTATTGAAATCCGAAGATTTTATATTTTTTGTTTAATCAAAGATAAAGTTTAGATGTTACTTTCTAAATTGCAAAGGTTTTCAAAATGCTTATTTTATGAAAAAGTTATTAACCCTTCTGAACTTTTCGTACCATCTGCTTTATCTGGTATTGGTCTTTCTGGCAGGTATCGGATTCATCTTTCTGGCTTTTCCGAGTGAAAGCCGCTTCAAATACGAGTTTCAGAAAGGTAGTCCATGGCAGCACGAAACACTGATTGCCCCATTTGATTTTGCGATTCTGAAAACCGATGCCGAAATCAAGGCCGAAAAAGATTCAGCATTAAAATCATATGTTCCTTATTTCACCCTCGATACCCTGATCGAAAACACAAAAATCAAGGAATTCGAACTGGCCATTTCAAAACTTTCGGAATCGAGTCCCGAGATCGTTTTTTCAAAAAACATTTCCATATTTACGGAGATACTCAAAGATAAATACGATCAGGGAATCCTGGCTCAATCGCCATACTCGTACAAGGAACTTGAAGGAAAAACAGAAATCACACTTATAAAAGGCAATAGTGGAAACCGGATTCCAATTTCACAAATTCAATCTACGAAATCTGCTTATCAGGAATTTAACGATACCATCAGACAACTTACCGGAAAAAATTACACCGAATTTGCGAAACTAATAAACCTCAGCGAATTTGTTGTTGAAAATCTGAATTTCGATGAACAACTGAACAATCAGGAGAAAAAACAACTGCTCGACAAACTTTCCTCAACCAAGGGAATGGTGCAGGCCGGCGAACGCATTATTTTTCAGGGCGATCTGGTTGGACAGGAAAAATACCTGGTTCTTGAATCACTCAAACAAGCATACGAATCGAAACAAGGCAACCAGATGGAATACTTTCTTGTAATTTTAGGAAGACTGGTGCTCATTGCGATCTTTATGGTGTTGATGTTTTTGTACCTGCTGTTTTACCGGCGCGAACTGTTTGAACACAAACGAAAAATGCTGTTCATCATCCTGATGATGGTCCTGATGGTTTTTCTGGCCGGAATTTCAACCAAGATTAAAACGCTTAACATTTACATGGTTCCGCTGGCGATACTGCCTATTCTGGTTCGTATCTTTTTCGATTCGCGTACAGCCATCTTTTCGCTCATGGTGACTACACTCCTGATCGGATTTTTTGCTCCAAACAGCTACGAATACATCATTCTGCAGATGGTTGCCGGAATCATTGCTGTTTTCACCCTGAATAAATTACATAAACGCTCACACCTGGTTATTTCCGCTTTTGGAGTATTTCTGGCCTACTCGCTGGTTTATATCTCGATGGCACTGGTTCAGGAAGGCAGTTTGCAGACCATCAACTGGAAAACCCTGGAATGGTTCGGAATCAGCAGTTTTATGATTTTCATAACTTATCCACTCATTTATATTTTCGAAAAAATATTCGGTTTTGTTTCCGATGTGACCCTGATCGAACTCTCGAATACCAACCAGCCACTGCTCCGGAAACTGGCCGAAGAAGCGCCCGGAACATTCCAGCATTCGCTTCAGGTAGCCAACCTGGCCGAAGCGGTTATTTTCAAAATCGGGGGAAATCCATTTTTGGTATATGCCGGCGGATTGTATCACGACATTGGCAAAACCAACCAATCGGAATATTTTATCGAAAATCAGGCTGTGGGAATGAATCCGCACGACAGCATCGACCATAAAAAAAGCGCTGGTATCATTATCGATCATGTAACACACGGGGTGATGCTGGCTAAAAAATACAAACTGCCCGAAATCTTGATTTCATTCATCACCACGCATCACGGAACCACCCAGACCAACTATTTCTACAAAATGTACCAGAAAGACAATCCGGAAGAAAAAGTTGATCCGCAACTATTCTCCTATCCGGGGCCACTTCCCCAGAATAAAGAAATGGCTGTTTTGATGCTGACTGATGGCATAGAAGCTGCCGCCCGCAGTCTGAAAGAAAAATCGGTTGATGCACTTCGGGAGGTCATCGAAGGCATTGTCGAACATAAAATAAAATCCAATCAGCTGATCGATGCCGACCTGACTTTCCGCGAAATAAGTATCCTGAAAAGTACTTTGCTCGAAAAGCTGGTGAACATCTATCATGTCCGGATTGAATATCCAAAATAGGTTTCAGCCTATTTTGACAGCTGAACTCTAACTTAAAATATCATAAAGTGGCCATTCTTAGTCATTAATTGCAACAAAAATCAACAATTAATGACAATTGAATGACCTTTTAATGACTATCAAATGACAATCGAATGACTATTAAATCACAAAAACAATCCTCATTCCAGAATATTTTTAGATCACATGTTATGAATCAACAATTTTACGCCAGCATCGCTCAACATTACCAGCATATTTTTCCTTTTAATCCCGATCAGGTTGAATTTCTTCGTCAGGTGCTGCCATACAACGGGGCAAAAATTCTGGATGTTGGCTCCGCCACCGGTGATTTGTCCTTTGCCTTAACACATTTTGGATTTCCGGTCTGGTCCTTCGATTTCGATGCCCAAATGGTTGAACTGGCGAAAAAAACAAAACAGGAAGATACTCTGTTTCCGGCCTTTGAACAGCTGGATATGCGGAACATTGCAGAACGGTATCCGGAATCGTATTTCAACACGGTTATTTGTTTTGGGAATACCCTGGTTCATCTCCTTTCCGACGACGACATCCGGAAATTTATTCAGGCAAGCTTTAAAGTTTTGTCTCCGGAAGGAAAACTGACCATCCAGATTCTGAATTACAATCACATCATCGATCATCAGATTGAATCGCTTCCTCTGATTGAGAACGAACACATCCGGTTCGAACGCCGGTATGATTTTCAGGAAGGAACCGATCTGATTGATTTTAACACTAAACTGACCATCAAATCAAACGGACAGGAAATCTCCAATTCAGTAAAACTGTATGCTTTGAGGAAAAATAAACTTCAGGAATTATTGGAAGAAGCAGGATTTACAGGCTTCGAATTTCATGGTAATTTCAAGCGCGATCCACTTCAGGAGACAAGCATCCCGCTGATTGTGACCTGTCAAAAACCTGTTTAGAATAATCGGCAGCAACGAAAAGGCTGTATTTGGAATACCGCTGATAAGTTCCTATTTTCAGAAACTAAACCAAACCTAAAAAAATGAGCACGACCTACATTCTCTTCACAGTAATATTTGCAGTTGTATTTCTGCTTGTATTGGTGCTGAAATATAAAATCAATGCGTTTATTGCCCTGCTTCTGACCAGCATGTTTGTCGGAATTGCCACCGGGATGCCATTGAAAAGCATTCTGGAAAGTATTCAGAAAGGCATGGGCGGAACGCTCGGATTCGTTGCTACCGTGGTTGGGCTGGGCGCCATTTTTGGTCAAATGCTCGAAAGTTCTGGTGGTGCTGAGTCAATGGCGCGTTACCTGGTGAAAAAATTCGGAGAAAAAAGAGCCCCGTTTGCCATGGTCCTGACCGGATTCTTTGTTGGTATTCCGGTTTTTCTGGATGTTGGATTCATCATCCTGGTACCGATTATTTACGCGCTTTCGCGTGATACAAAAAAATCGGTTCTGTATTACGGAATTCCTTTGCTGGCTGGTCTGGCAGTGACTCACTCCTTCATACCTCCTACTCCCGGACCCGTTGCAGTTGCCGAGATCATTCATGCCGAACTGGGTTATGTAATCCTCTGGGGATTTATTCTCGGACTGCCGGTGGCTATTTTGGCCGGTCCGGTTTTTGGCCGGTACATCAGCAAAAAAATAATTGTTTTTCCTCCTGAAAACTTCGAACCTGTTTCTGAAGAAAAACAACAAAACCTACCTGCTTTTGGACTAATCATCAGCATCATTGCGATACCGCTTTTTTTAATCCTGCTGGCAACAGTAACCGATGTTCTGGTAAAAAAAGAAATTATTTCAGTCGGCCGGATTCCTGAGATCATTGGTTTTATTGGCCATCCGTTCACCGCATTAACTTTTGCCACGCTGGTTGCCATTTATTTTTTGGGGATTAAAAAAGGATTCGATAAAAAGGAAATCCTGGATCTGAGTACCAAAGCACTTGGACCAGCCGGAATTATTATTCTGATTACCGGTGCCGGAGGTGTTTTGAAGCAAATTCTGGTCGACAGCGGAATCGGGAAAATGATGGCTGATTCGATTGCTGACTCTTCGTTTCCACCGGTATTACTGGCCTGGACTTTGGCTGCAGTCGTTCGGGTGACCCAGGGTTCGGCAACGGTTGCCATGATCACCGCCGCAGGAATTATGGCCCCGGTTTTAGCCGCATTTAACCTCTCGCCCACTCATACCGCATTGGTGGTCATTGCCATCGCTTCAGGAGCAACACTTCTTTCGCATGTAAACGACAGCGGTTTCTGGCTGGTTGGTAAGTATTTCGGTATGAACGAAAAACAAACGCTCCAATCCTGGACCATCATGGAAACAATCATTTCTGTTTCAGGTTTGGCACTGACTTTACTGGTAAGTTCAATGTTGTAAACTACTTAACAACTGATTTTAGATCTGTTTTCAAAACAATTGGATAAATTCTTGGTTTTATACTGAAAGTTGATCAAAAAGTATAAGCATGGAAAACCAGCCAATTGTTGTTGAGCAAATTTATCCGGTTTCTCCTGAAACCGTTTGGAAGGCCATTACCGATAAGGATGAAATGAAAATCTGGTATTTTGACCTTCCAGAATTCAGGCCTGAAACAGGTTTAGAGTTTCAATTTTGGGGTGGCCCGGCTGAAGACCGTCAATACCTTCATCTATGCAAAATTACCGAGGCAATTCCTGCCGAAAAACTTTCGTACAGCTGGCGGTACGAAGGATTTGATGGAGATACACTGGTATCATTCGGGCTATTTCCTGAAGACAATCAAACCAGATTAAGATTAACACATTCAGGACTGGAATCCTTTCCTTCTGACAATCCCGATTTTGCCCGCGAAAATTTCGTAGTTGGCTGGAATTGGATCATCGGGACTTCTCTGAAAGAATATATCGAAAAAAGTAAACCCTGATCCAAGCAGATCGAATACATATTCATCTTAAAAATCACTGACTATGAAGATTGCAGGAATTATTGTTCGCGTGCTGATGGGACTTTTGTTCGCTTTTTCAGCAATCATGTTTCTATTTAAACTGATGCCAACTCCGGAAATGACTGGCGACATGAAAATTTTCATGGATGGAATGATGGCTTCGGGCTACCTGATGACTACCGTTAAAATCATTGAATTAATCGTTGCAGTAGCTTTTGTTTCCGGCAGATTTGTTCCGTTGGCCACCGTTGTTATTTTCCCGATCATGGTCAACATTCTGATGGTTCACCTGATTCTGGCTCCGGAAGGATTGGTGATGGCGATTCTTTTACTGGCCGGAAACCTGTTTTTGGCCTGGATTCACCGCGACAAATACAAAAGCATGCTGGCAGCCAAATAAATTTGGGTCATTTTTATTTTTCAATAGTCTGATAAAAAAAGGCTTGTCCGCCTGATTTGTCAGATTATTTCATTTTTTGAATCGCTTCCGGAATATTGTTTTTAATAAAAGAACAGTCAATAAATTCAATAAAAATTCAGAAAATTATTTAACTAAATTATTTCAACGATTTAATTATTCTTTCGTAATTTCGGTATTTCAAAAGCCATTTGAAACCGAAAACAATGAAACAGTTCTTCAACTCTGCCCTGCTGCTGCTTGTATTTTTTGCAGCACTGACGGCCTGTGAATTTGAACCTTCCGGTGAAAACTTCAGGGAAATTGCCGGTCCCGATACGACCAAATTGATTCAGGTTGATTTATCGCCTTTCGAAACGCAATACATTTTCACAAAATATACCAATGT
Organism: Prolixibacteraceae bacterium; assembly: GCA_049277435.1. Lineage (GTDB taxonomy): Bacteria > Bacteroidota > Bacteroidia > Bacteroidales > Prolixibacteraceae > Aquipluma. The sequence continues at coordinate 3,423 of JBASYJ010000036.1, read as the reverse complement.
AAATTACAACCTGAATACCTTCGGACTGAAAATTTACAATGTCGAATTTTTTGTCGACCAGCAATCCATTCATCAGGGGAGTGAGGCAGAAGGATTTTTTGTCTTTAATCCGGGATTGTATGGTCGCGGCTCAAAAATCCTGACAATGGTTATTACCACCAATTCGAATACCGGCAGTCTGGCCGATTTAATTGGTGCAGAAGCACTCGTCTATTCCCAATCGTGGAACCTGGTTTTAGATGGTGATGCTCCCGATCCGGTTGAAATTACCAGTATAATTAACGACGATGGAGTCCTCCGCTTGAATTGGTCGGAATACAAACGGATAAATTTTCAGAAATACATTGTATACCGCAAATTCAGCCGAAACTCTGAACCAGCCGAAATCCACGAAATTGCCGAATATGCGAATCCCAAACTGCGTTCCTGCAACGACCTGTCGTACATCGGCGGTGAAGCCACGTATTGGGTTGTGGTTCAGGCCAGCGACCAATCGGTTGAAAGTACCCGAAAGGAAGTAAGCTACGATTATCCGAAACTGGATACTGCCTGGGTTGCCGGCGACAGTGCCCGTTTCGTGTGGCGAAAAAACATTTTTCCAAAGGCCTTTCAAAAAGTGACCATTTCCACGATGGGATATTCTCATGCTGACCAACGCGAACTGTTCAGCACCGAAGTTGTCAACGACACCTCTGTAGTTTTGAAAGGTCTTCAACTTGGCCTCCCGGCAACTTACACCTTTGCAAACTATTCGCGAAACGAAATTGGTCTTTTCGATCAGAAAGACCAGCTAAGAACCAATCTCACTTTTAGCGTGGGTAAGAAATATCCTGGGTTTGGACGCATGCTTTGTTCGAACACCGAAAACTCGGTTTACCTGTGGCAAAACGACCGGATCAGTAAACTGGATATGGATTCCCGCAAAATTGTTTCTTCCGGAAATTGCCCATCCTTTTACACCTGGTTTATTTCGGATTATGATGGTGATATTTATACCAACTCGCCCTTTTTAAACCGATTCAATAAAAATAACCTGAACGATTCACAGGTGTTTTATCCGGAGAATTTCCAGATTCACAGTTTCTGGACCACCACTTCCATTTCGGCCAACAACCGCATTGCGGGCCCGATTGGTTTGTACATTGGGTATTACGACATCACCGAACAGCGACTTATCTTCACCGAAAAAAACACCAACATCGGCTGGAGCATTTTTTCTCCGGATGGCAAATATGCCTTAAACATTCAGTACCGCAGTTATGCCGACAAGAAAGTGATCGATCTGTACGAAGTGACCGAAACCGGACTGACTAAAATCGGTTCACTTCCGGAGGAAAACTACAGCACCAACATTTGGGTTCCGGAGCAGGCACACAAAATTATGACCATTGCCGGGTACCAGATGAGCACAGCCAACGACGATCAGGTCAAGGTGAGTTTTTGGGATGCACCTGCCTTCAAAAAAGAGTTTGAATTTCAGGCCAAAGCCGGATATATGACCAACATCGATGTGTTTAGCAAACAAATTGCATTCTGGAAACGTGAGCCAAACTATTATTTGGGACGGAACCTGTTCATTTACAACTACGAAACCGGCAAGCTCATTCAGGAACTGAATGTAAAATCATGGTTTGATATGGTGTCTATTTTCCGGTCGCAGGTATTGACCAGCGATGGCATGTATTACGATTATTCCAAAAACTAAGCTGAATCATGAAAAAAACATATTTTACACTCCTGATATTTTTATCTGCTTCAGCATTTTCACAGGAATTTTCAATAGGACTTCGTGCTGGAATGGGAATGTATTCGATGTCCGAACTGGACCAGTTTCAAAATTATCGGGCCGACCAGGTTCCTTTTCCACTGGAAATTACTGAAAGCTATCCGATCACTCCTTTTTACCGGGGCGAAGTTGCTCTCAACAACATGAAATTCATCGACAAAATCGCACTTTTTTATGGTTTTTACTCAACCGGTGCACGGTCGACCCTTTCCGATTATTCCGGACGAATTGACATGGATGCGGTTATCAATGGCAATCAATTTGGGCTGAATATTCAGAAAGATTTTTATAAGCAAGGAGTCCTGTCGGCTGGCGTTTATGCTGAAGGCGGATACTTGTTTTCGAAACTGAAGACCAAGGACAATCTGGAAATCGTATTTCCTGAAGAAATCAGTGAAGTTCAGGAAAATAGTTTAGTAGCCAATGGATTTACAGGAGAACCCGGCATCCAGGTTTGTTACCATCTTAAACCTTTAATTCTGCAACTGAGTTTGGGTTATTTAATTGATTTTTCGAAAGATCTGCATCTTAAAGGCAACAAGGATATGATCCTTGGAGTCTACAACCATCCGGTTTCGCCACAGTGGTCGGGTTTGCGTTTCAGTCTTCAGGCTTCTTTCCTTTTCAGGAAGAAAGGTACTGCAATAGCTCCGGAAACGAATTCGGATTGACCTTTTAAAATTGTATATTTACCAAATACTCACCGGTTTTATTGCGAAACCTTTAAATTCTATTTATATGTTTATTATTGTCATTGGTATTGTTGTCATGGTGATTGGAGTACTTTCAACAAAAACTCCTTCACCAATTACTCCTTACAGCGGACTTGTCCGGATTGTTGGTTTATTAATTGTTGTGGCCGGTGCCGGTTTACTTTCGGTTAAACAGATTGAACCAGGTGTTGTTGGCGTTCAGAAACTTTTTGGAAAAGTGAACAACAACATTCTGGAAAGTGGCCTGAATGTGATCAATCCATTGGTCGAAGTGGTAACCTTTGATGTTCGTACCCAGAATTATACCATGTCGGGGATTCAGGATGAAGGCAACCAGGTTGGCGACGATGCCATTCGTGTTTTATCGGCCGATGGTCTGGAAGTTATTATCGACCTGACTGTTTTGTATAAAGTAATTCCAACGGAAGCCCCACGCATTTTATCAGAAATTGGTACCGATTACCGAAATACGATTGTTCGCCCGATTTGCCGGACAAAAATCAGGGACAATGCGGTGTATTACGATGCAGTAGCCTTGTATTCGACCAAACGGGATGAGTTTCAGGACCGGATTTTTAAAACGATTGAAAGCGATTTCACCAGCCGCGGACTGATGCTTGAACAATTGCTGGTTAGAAACATTACTCTTCCGGCTTCGGTAAAGGCAACGATCGAATCTAAAATCAACGCGGAACAGGACGCTCAGAAAATGACTTTCGTTCTTCAGAAAGAAACTCAGGAAGCAGAACGTAAACGTGTGGAAGCCCAGGGTATTGCCGATTATCAGAAAATTCTGAGCACCGGCCTGAGCGACAAATTGCTGCAGTACGAAATGATCAAGGCAATTACGACTTCGCCAAATGCCAAACTTATTTTTATGGATGCGAAAAAACCGGGTTCGGTAATTATTGACGGGAAATAATT
>JBASYJ010000035.1:0-42436 GCA_049277435.1 Prolixibacteraceae bacterium | reverse complement strand
TAAAATAGGTTTGTTTAACAAATCAGTATAACTACCAGTTATAGCTATAGTAGAAAATAAAGGTTTATTGGTAATTTCATTTCAATTAACAGAAGTTCCTGTAGTCCCACCAAGAATAAGACCATCTTTTAAACTCAATTTACCAAATTGAATTTCAAAATAATCTGGATTGCAATCTAAACTAATATTACTACCTATTTTAATTAAAGGCTGATTTACACTTAGATTTGCAAGTATATCTTCTGTTAATTCATTAGCAAAATATGCAGTTACTTCTTTACTCGCTGTAATGTTTCCTTCTACGTGTAAATTACCATTTAATAGTGTATTCCCGTTAATTATTAACGCTTTAGAAGTAGAATTATATTCTAAGGATTCACTATTTATATCACCTTCATTCCCTATTATTTTAGTATTTCCTTTAATTTCTAAACCTATTTCTTCTGGAATATAATTATCATTTTCATCTTTTTTGTTACCATCGTATTTACCGGATCAGCTGACCGAATTACCTTCATATTGAACACCATTTAAGTAAACCAAATTATTCAGGTCTTGAGTACTTGACGTATTTCCTAAAGTATATTCTAATCTTCCATTTCTTTTAGTTCTAACTACATCTCGTTTGTTGATATTTATTGTTGCCATTATACCCAGCTTTTATTAATTTCTAAATTGTCTTTAGTGATTTCTTGTAGAGTTACAGAAGTAGAAGCATTTGAAAAATCTTGTATCATTCCAGCTATCATTAGATTTTTACCAGATAAATATGAATCATATTTAATACATCCTAACAAGGAATCGATTTGATTAATAGTAGCAGTTAATTCGATTCTTTTATTTGTATAGTTACTAACTATGCTTCTTAATAATAGATTTTCTAGACAATCTGTTTTGCCTTCTCTGGTTCAGTTTTTCACATAAAAATATTCTGTATCAAAGGCAGTTAATGAAGCTTTTTCTATTGGTGAATCAATTTTAGATGTGCCTTGATAAATCGTTATTTCACTACCTTCATTTTTATATTTCTGGTTCATATATCCAATATATTCTATATCATCTTTATTAATTTCATTACCATTTGAATCAACAACAGTAAAACTAATATCCTTCAATCTAAAATCTTTAATTTGACTTTTGACAGTACTTTTCCAACTATTAATAACATCAAAATCATAAATTTCAAATGTCATTTCGCCACCAGTAAACCCTGTTGAAAGAGGGATAAGAAAATCTAAAGTTTTTACAGATAATCCAGCACCTGAACCATAAGAAGTATTAATTTTTAAATCAACCCATTCATTATCCATCTGACTAGATTTTAATAAATATGCTGAAGTACCATAAGCTTTAGCTATTAAATGTTCGAAATTTAAGGTTAAACACCTGCTGTCATTTGCATCAATCCAATTGTTTTCTGTATACCAGCTTTCTATATAATTTCCATCATTATCAATATAACTATCTTCTAAACTTCAATCTCTATAAAACTGTTTGTCACCTATTTTGACTCTACAATTTAATTTACCTAAATAACAAATATTAGTATTTGTATTACCGTTTAAATCAGCTACAGTATTCATATAAGCTTTACAACTTATCTTCAATTTACTATCACTTGGTATAAAATATGGCAATTCCTTTTTTAGTCTAAATGATAGATTGGCTGGTATAGCACCAGCTACAGTATATGGTTTAATTCTTAAATAACTATCACCAGCATTTAAATTAGCTTCCTGTAAACCTTTATAACTTGCAAAGGCACCATTATAAGAACTAGTAAACGAATTACTTTTTAAGTAGGTCGTTTCTTGCCATTGATAAGGACTAGTTCCATATGTCAAAGCAGTTAAAGGAGTAGAAAAATCAGTTTCTGCATTAAAATCTAATATTTCAGAATTTATATAAGGACTATATTTAACAACCTGCTTATTAAATCCAGAAATTACATTAAGTTGCTGGTTATTAGTTGCAAATTTAATACTACTTAAATCACCTAAATTTAGATTTATAGAATCTGTAGATATGTAGTTAAAACTACTATCGTATTTTAGAAAAGAAGCTGTAGTAGCACCTGCTAGAATATTAATATCAGTTATGAAAATATTTGCATTGTCCTGTAAGATAATTGCAGCGTATGGTTTTAAAATATTCTCTAATACTGTTCTAGTTGTTTCAGCATCATTATCTTCATTATACCAGTTTTGATTGTTTGAAAAAGTTTGATGAAATATACTTTCATTTGAACCTATTGTAAAATCATCAGAAGTAGTAGAAAGTCCTATATAAATGTTCTTAAAAGGTAGATTAAGCTTTGAAAGTATATTAACTATAATTGTCCATTGTGTCATCAATCCAGTATATTTTGAACCATTACTATCTAAATAATAGATTCTATTCAATAGAGCAAAACCATCTGTTCCAGTAAAAGTAACTGTGTAATTATTCGTAATGTTAAAAGGTTCTGAATATAGTTCTGAATCTAAAAATCCACACCAAATAAGAATATCAGATTTATATAGTCTTATCTGATATTCCATCATATCAGCAGTATATAGGTTAAAGAATTTTCTATCTGTTGTAGAAAGTAAATTTAATTCACAGCCTGACCCCTTTACAGGTTCAAATAATTCTGTAGTGGGATATTCAACAGAAAAAGGATTTAAACTACCTTTAATTTCTTCTGCTGTTAATTTATCTGTTGTATCTTGTCATATTTCAACAGTATAAGAAGTAGTTTTAATATCGCTGAATGAATAATAGTATTTTTTCTGCAAACTCATTACTTCATATTTTTAGATCGTTTGTTGTGGTTGTTTAAAACACCTACTAAAGCGTTACCTTGAATTTCAAAAACAACAGAACCACTACCAGAAGCAGAACCACCTGTATTAAGCATTTTAAAAAGATTTGCCTGTTGTCCTGAATTAAGAATCATTTCACCACTATTTACTCTAGCTGTTACATTATCACCTCAAAATGACGTACCACCAACAATACCACCGTTTGCAAATTTCCCTATAGAACTAATTGCAGCAAGTACAGCAGCAACAGAAGCAGCAATAGCTACTATATTTCCTGGGAATGGAACACCAGCACCTGCTTTAACACCCTCTGATACCGCTACACCTGAATTTGCAGCTATCTTAGCAGGTGCTGTAGAAAGTTCAGCAGCATCGGCAGCTTGTTTAACGGTAGACATTGTTTTAATAACCTCAATAAATTGAGTAATACTGTCAATTGATTGAGCAGTAGCAGAAACAATATTTAGAAAAGCAGCAGCACCCTTATTACCCAAACTTTCAGCAGAATCTGCAAGGCTACTAAAAGCACTACCAATACCTTGATAAAATTCACTTAATGATATTGCAGTATCTTCTGCTTCACCTTTAAATTGTTGTATTTTTTTGATTGTTTCATCAATCTGTACCTGATAAGATTCGAATACATTAGATGAACTGGATAAACTTTGTAGCCTTTGTAGTTCAGCTAAATCTGCATTAAGCTTTGGTAAGCCTTGATAATTCAATTCTAAAGTATCATTTGCTAATACTTCATCTATAATATCTTGTGCTTCTTTATTTAGTAATTCAATTTCTTTGGTAAATTCATCAGGATTAATTACAAGTTTTGGTGATACTTTTAGTTCAGCATCTACACCTTCTTTACCTAATATTTTGTTTTTATTTCTGGTATCTTCAACATTAATCTTTTCTAATTCACCAGCTAATTTTTCACCTTTAACCAGTAGAGCAGTTACTTTATCTAATTGCTGGTCATTTTGCTGAACTGATTCTAATAAACCTGCTCAATCTATTACTGTTGCTTTATCACTTAGACTTGCTACAAAATCATTAAACTTTTTCTTTGCTGCTTCATCTGCTTTAATATCAGGTATGGCAGTAGTCATTGCACCAGCACTAGTATTTACTATACTGGTAACAGAATGTTTAGTATCAGCTTCTTTTTTTAGTTTGTTATATTGATTAGATAAATCATTAACACCGGAACGCCATTTATCACCATATTCTGTAATTAATCTGGTAGCTGGTTTAGTATCGTCACCAAACTTTTTAATGTATGAAGGCAGTTTTGTAAATGAATTTAATGTAGCATCTAATTCTACATTCTGTTTACCTAATTCTCGATTTACAGCCTGTTGTTTAATTTTAGTAGCTTCTGCAAGTGCATTTAATCGAGTCTGTTTGTCAATTCTTTTATCAATGTATATATTTTCAAGCCTTGATAAATTTATTTCTTCTTTTGCAGTTGTAATTGAATCTGCTCTATTAACATCACCTAATAAATCAAGTGTAGCTAATAAGGTTTTTGCAGCATCATTACTTAGTTTTAGATTCTTTCAAAAATCGGTAAAATCCATCTGTGCAAGTGAACTGGAAAAGAAAGTAACTGAGTTTTTAAGTTCTTCCATTGTTAACCGGAAAGAATCACCTGTAGCTTGTGTTGAATCAATTACTTTATCAAATGAAGCCAGTATACCTTTAGCAGCAATAAAAGCACCAGCAATAACACCAACTGCTTTAGCTGCTCCATCAAATACAGCTTTAATACTTACACCAGTAGATTCATTTTTCTTTTTAAAGTTGTTTATTTGACCGCTTGCTCTATTTAGTTTGGCTGTTAAATCATCTATTTTTGCTGTTAATTCTGTTTCCAGATTAAATTGTTTCTTAGCCATTATTTTATATTATTTATTCGCTTTTGAGCATCCTCTAAGCTAATTAGTTTAATAGTTTCTATTTCTTCCTTATCTCAACTGAATCTAATAACATCGGTTGATTTTAAAGCCTTACTAGAATTAACCTGATAAATTGAGTGCATCAACATTCTAGTTAGTTCGTAGCTTGTTTTTATTTCTTCATCCAATGAGTTTAAAACATTAGATAATTCTATTCAGGTCATTGCATTTTTAAAGTATTCAGGACTAATAGAAGTTCTGGATACTATTAAACCGAATAATCTAGAAACATTAATATCTACTTTTTTTTACCTTCTGAAGCGTCTTCACTTTTACCAAAAAGTAAAGATGAAATAGTAGTAATCAGCTCTATAAATAATGCTGGATTTTCATCTAAAATATCATCTACAAATGTTCTGTAGGAGTATTTAAAGTGTTCATTATTGTATTGAAGTGTTAGATATGCTAGTTTTAAAATCTCGGTTTTGCCTTTAATATCAGTAATAGCTTTGCTTGTTTCATCTTCAAATGCCATCATTACACCAAAACCAATTTTTAATTTATATTCTTTCTCTTGTATCTTTATGTATTCTATTTTCATTCTCTTGATTCTTTATAGTGAAAAAAAACCCTATAATGTATTCTTATAGGGTTTAAAATCTGTTATACACCAGCGACAAAAGATAATTGGCCTGTTCCGGTTAATTTAGCTGAATAGGTAGATAATTCACCAGCGTTACCAGTATTGATAGTAATTGAAGTTACTTTAACTGTACCTTTATAACTAGCTGCTGTTTCATCTCAACCTGTTGGTTTTGTATCAGTTCCTTTTGTAGCAATACCTACAATTATTTTTACATCTGCACCACTAAATAAAGCGGTGTTTAATTTTGTCATTCCGTCAGTTTCTGTAAAGTCAACTAACCCACCAGTTGAAATACTTCATTCAATCCTTCCGTTTACAAATTCTTTAAAGTCACCACTAGATTTACTTGTTACTTCTAATGGTTCATTGCTTATCTCAATATCACAGCTAGTAGCCTGTGCTAATACTGTCTTTGTTGCACCATCTTCTGTAAATAGAATCAGGTCACTTCCTTTTAAAATACTCATATCGTTATTTTGTTATTTTTATTTGTTGTATGCTCTACAGCTAAAGGTTAATTTGCTTGTGTATAATTCAAAAGATGAATCAAAACTTTCATTGTAATTATCAAAATCTATACTTTCAATTAGTGTTGTATTATCTTCTATGTTCTTAAATTCAATTGCCTTTCGAACTACTCAGCTTAGAATTATTAATTCATCATATTTTGCAGCCAGAATAATTACAGAAAAAGTTATTTCATTGAATAAGAATAAGTCTTTTGTATAAGTAGGATTCATAGAATTTACTTCTACTACTAAATAAGGCGGTTTAATTGAATTTGAATCAGAAGTAACTACTACTACATTATATATTTTAGTTCCTATCTGACTTGTTATGTCTGCATCTAAAAGGAGATGCTGTTTTATTAGTTTTCCGGTATTAAACATCTCTATAGTTTATTTGATTTTCTGGCTAAACTGTTTATTTCTTTCTCAAATGATTGAACTATATAAGATGAAAAATCAGAACCAGATTGTTTTGAAGTGTCTTCAATACTGCTAGATCAATAGTTTATACCTTTGGTTTTTCCTGTTTTGTGCAGCTTGCCAGTTTTGGTAATATAACTTCTTTCCTTTGTGCCATTCTCTAAAAAATGAGCGTGTGAGCCTTTAAATCTGCCTGATTTGTTAGCACCTAATAAAATAGCTACTTCATCATTAATTATTGTTGCTCTTTGGCCTAAAGACCTATATAATCTACCTGTTCTTTGGTGTAACCATACTTTATTTTCTGCACTTAAAAGAATAGGTTTTGATATTAATTGAAGTGCAGATTTTAGAATCTTATTCTTTAATGCTGGTGTTAATCCAGATAGAACACTTTTAATCTGTTCGGCATTGATATTTAAATCCATAGCCTAAAGTGTTAATGCCAAATCAATAATTAAATCACCACCATTACTACCAATAAATTGAAGGTGAATAATATCAAAGAATTCATCTTTAATCTTGATTCTCATTGTAGAATCTATATCTTTTCTGTTTCTAATCTTTATTGTTAAAGATTTAGTATTCAATAGCTGATAAGATTGAACCACACTAGCACCATTTTTATAAATTAATTGTGCATTTATGGTTTTATAATATTCATATTCAATGTTATTGTCTTCACCAGTTCTTTTAAATAGTTGTGCTTTATATTTTAGGTTTCCACTTAACATTATTCTAGGTTTAATAATCTCATTACTGTTCTGTTGTTTACTAAACCAGTACTATAATTACTTCTATCCACATCATACATATCAGCAGCATTTATTAATGCAGCCTGAATTAGATTGTTTGCAGGTGTTTCACCAGCAGTATAAGTAATTGCAATAGTTGATAAATCAATAATGGATTGATTGAAAATGATGTGTGTGGTTGAATATTTTCTAAGTATTTTATAATCTGTAAAATCTACATCATTCACTTTAAAAGAAGAAATAGCACTAAAACCTTTGTGTTCTAAATCAATCTTTTCACCTGTAAAATCAAATGAGTTATATTCGATTTCAGTAGGTGTTATGTAGTTATTTGTTCTTTGTTCAACTCAATCTATTGAAGCCTTTAATATAGATTCTAAATTATCACTATTTACCAAATCTTCATCTAAGTTTAAGTGCTTTGATAGTTGGTCAAATGTGATTGTACTATAGTCTTTATCCAAGATGTTTATTTCTGTGTATTTCATATTCAGTTAGTTTAAATAAAACTGCTGCACCGAAATACAACAGTTTTTAGAATATATAAAGAGCCAATAGAGAATAAACTAAGCAATAGAAGCTATTCTAACTGCATTCGCGTTTCTTAATTTCACATCTGCCATTTTACAAACAGTTACTACTACTTGTCCTTCTGGTGCTTTAGAGTAGTAATCAAAAATTACTTCATAGTCGTTACCAAATTCACCTACAGTTACGTGTTTTAAATCAGCAGCAGCAATAGTAGTAGTTACATCTGGTGCGAACAATTGTGAATAAAATAAACCTGTACCATCTCATAACTGACCAGCAAAAGAATTAGCTTTTGAAGCTAAAAACAAACCTGAACCAGCATCTACTTTTGCACCTTTTGCCTTATAAAATTCTGCTCTAGGCATAAGTAATGTAACATCACCATCAATAGCACCTACTAAAGTATCCATATTGTCAGTAGTGTATGCCGTTAAACCTGTTACAGAAGTAGCCCCTGAATAAATTACATCAAAAATATCTTTTGTGATTGCTCTATCTACGCCTTTAACCATTTCAAAAAGGAAAGCTTGTAAAGCTGCTTCATTACCGATTGCAGTAATTTCCTTTCCCATAGTTTCAGTAATAGTATATCTATTTGGAGAAAGGGTTACAGTAGCAAATGTTTTATCATTATCTGACCTTGCACCTTCACCTTTTTTACCAGCAATCATAGCTGCAATAAATGGTAATTTAACTGAAGAAGCTAAATTAGGTAGAATCTCTACACCCATTTGTTTATAGAAAGGTTCGTAACCTACTACACTTGTATTACCTGCAACATCTACATTGTCAATACCACTAGCTAATACTAATGCACGTGCTTTGAAACCTTCTAATTTATCACCGTTTCTTGTGATAAGTTCACTAAAATTTGTCATTGTTCTTGTTCTTGTTTGGATTGTTTTATTAATTTTTTGGCTGTTTAATTCGTCTTGTGCTTTGCGTTCAACGATTTGTTTATCTAGTTCTTTTTGTTCTTCATCTAAACTATTCCAGCGTTCTAATTCTGTTTCATCCATTGAACGCTCTTTTGTTTCAGATTCATTTACTATAGCTTCCATTTGTTCTATAATCAATGAACGCTTTTGTACTAATTCCTGTAGTTTCATTAAATGTTATTCTTTAATTCTTTTAAGTAATTTCTTTTAACTGCATTTTCTTCTTTAATCTGTCGTAGGTGTTCTTCTTTTTCGGCTTGTTCAAAGTCATTTAAAGCACTTCTTACTATTACATTTGTATTTGTAAAAGCACCATCATTAACTAAAGAAATATCATATAAACCCCTAACTGTAGAAACTATATGTAGTAAATCACCATTTGAATCTCTTTGAAAAACTGAATCACCTTTACCTATTTTGTATTTGAATGAAGATTCTGCTAAATCACCTCTTTCAACCATCTCTACAGTATCCCTGTGTAATTGAGTTTTACCCATTCGAATACTATATTTTAAGCCTGTATTATCTACTTCTAATGTTAGTGTTCCGCTTTTACTTCTACCTAATAATTTACTATCATCGTGATTGATTACAGCTTTAACATTTAGACTTTCACTTCTTAATACTTCATCAAAAGCACCTTCTTTAATTATCTCATAGAACTTCTTACCATCTTCAAATATTAATCTGCTTCTTTGATTAAAAACACTTGCATAGCCATCTATATAAGTGCTGTTATCACCTTCATTACTTCTTACTATTAATTTTTCCATTTATTTATTCTGTCGGTTGGGTGTTGTTGTCCTCTGTAGCTAAATATTGAGCTTGCATATAATGCTTTTCAGCACTAGGACTATTGATAGTTTTAAATCCTAGTCTTACAATTGCTTCGTTTTGGGTGCAAAGGCCATTAGTGAATAATGTTTTGTAAGCATTGGTTTTAGTAGTTAAATCTGCATCTAGTAGGACTGAGTAATCAAAATCAATATATCATCCCTGTTCTAGTTCCAAACTGGTAAGCATTTTAGTTTCAATCTCATTTTTATAAGATGCTAGTATGCTATTCAATGTGAAGGTTTTAAATTCTAAGGTTTGGTTTTCTATGCTCTGAGTTGTTTCATAACTCATTAGGAAAGAAGGAATACCAAAAGCTGAAATAATCTCAGCGTTTGTAAACTTTAAAGTGTTAATTATATCAGCATCAATCAGTTTGTAGTTAAGCGTGTCTAGTTTCATCCCAGGCGGTAACTTGATTACTTTACCTGCGTTAGAACTGCCAGCTACATCTAATTGAAACTTTTCATTAAATTCCTGTAGTGCTTTAATCTGGGATAAATCATTAATTGCAGAAGATAATACTACAGGATTCATTGCATTATTATTGTAGAAATTAGTGATAGTTTCACTAGCTTTCTGCCTTATCCCTGCTTCAAACATTAATGATTTTATTGGTGATACACCTAAATAACCATCTTGATTAGCTGTTTTGAAATGTAGAAATTCATCAGCGTTAATTGTTTCAGTATGGTTTGTTTCTACAAAAGGGTTAAAAGTATTATCAACGCTATAATACAAAGCACCACCTTTTAAAACTATTCCTACTACACTATCATAAGTATAGGGTATGATTTTAGATAGTTTACCGTTATTATCGAATGTTAATCGGGCAAAACCGTTACCATTTAAAACTCTATCCTTTTCAATTAGCTTTCTACCTGAATCACTATTAATGTAATTTGTAAATGAACGGTTTCAAAGCTTACTAATAATATGGTTTTCTATAATTTGCCCGCTTTTATCTCTTACTAATACTGGTAATCTGCTAACATTTTCTACTAGTATTCTGGTGCAGGTTTGAATAGTACTAATCTGTTCTACTTTTACTGCTTTATTGTTTGTTTGAAAATTAATATCTACACCCATTTTTTTAAATGTAGATATGATTTTATTCTTGCTAAAAAATGCCATTATTCTAAATTGTTAAAATTCATATTGTTTATCTTTTAAATACATACCCATAGCCATTCCTAAAGCTACAACACCGTCTACACTATCCTTACTTTTGTTTTTCATTACTTTAATATTGCCGTTACCGTCTGTATAAAGAATAACATTTCTAAACATTCATCTTAAAACCGGATTTCTGCCTAGTGTTATTTCTTTGTCCATTATAAATTTCTCAACAAAGCGTAAAGGCATATTAAAGAAGCTGGTGTTTTGTGGACATTGAACACAATATAAAGCTAGATTTACTTGTAATTCTGGTATGATTTGAGAACTATTTCATTTGTCATAGCCTAAAGAAACTACTTTGAAATATTCAGAATAATAAGCTATTCTTTCAGCAATAAAATCATAGTCTATAGAAGGTTTTTCAGTCTGAGTAATGAAACCTTTCTTTATTCAATCGGTTAAATCTAAACCATTCATTCTAACAATACTGTTTTTGTTTTGTGGTAAAAAATGTTCTGATTTCACAAATAGCTTTCCTTCTTTTTCAATTATTATTACCAAGGCTGCTAAATCTCGTGTGCTTGCTAGGTCTAAACCCATATAAGCCTTACACCCTTTTAAATCTTTCATATTGAAATCTTTAAAACAAAGCTTATAATAATCGTCTTCTATCCAAGTTTGTAAATGTTCCTTGTAATAATTCAAATTCTTTATAATAAAGCTGTTCATATCAGCCTGCACTTTTTTACTCTTTTCGAAATCTTCTATTAATGTTTCCAAATCAATTATTACACCCATTGAAGGGTTTGATTTAATTCACATTTCAGGCTGTTCTATTTCGCTTTCTTCATCCAATGTATAAAGAGCATAGAATGTATTATCTTGAACTAATTCACCTTCTAATACTTTCTTTGCTATCTCTAATTGATTGTAAAAGGGGTAATCTTTCCTATTACCTGCTGTACTTATTTCTAATAGTAATGGGTTATCTCTGGCTTTCATTCCAGAATCCATAATGTTGAATAAATCTCTGTTTGGGTGTGCGTGCGATTCATCAATAATTGCAAATGAAGGGTTAAGACCATCTAAGTTATTTGCATTACTGGCTAATGGTCTAGCAATATTGAATTTATTGTATCTTAAATGATATTCTAGAACGTCTACACGCTTTCTTAATGCTGGTGATACAGCAATTATAGCTTTTAAATACTTTAATGCCTGTGAAGCTTGTTTAGCTGTAGTTGCTAAAAAATAGACTTCAGCTTCATTTGCGCCTTTAGTTAATTCATATAAGGATAAAATACTGGTAAAAGTAGTTTTGGCATTTTTTCTAGCTACTCAAATAATACCGTACTTTCTTAACCGTTTACCGTTTTCTCTGTAAAGTGAATAGATTGATAAAACTAATCAGGTTTGAAAAGGTAAAGGGTTAAACCTTTCATTCTTTTTCAGGAATATAAAATAGAAGAACTTAAACACATCTTTTACTTTTTCTTCATCGTATTTGTACTTACTTCGCAAAACCTGCTCTCTAATAACAGATTTTTTAATTCATCTGGACACTACAATCTTATCAGCTAAAACATCTGCTTCATACTGTAGTGCTTTTTGTAAACAATGAGTAGCATAGTTTTCTTTATCCAGTTCTATTTGTTCTTTTGTACGTTTAATTAAACCCATCATCTTCTACTATTTCTATTTTTAAATTTGCTCTATCCAATGGTGAAAGTGCTAACTTTCTGGATATACTTAGAATGTTCTTAGTAGCAGAATTTAATACAGATATTGCTGGTGACTGTTGAAAGTATGGATTGTTTTCTGGTCTGGCTATATTAATAACTATTCCTGTAGTTAAAAGGGTTTCTTTAGCTTGTTCAATCATTTCAAGATTGTAAATAAACTGGTCTACTAAATATTCATCTACTGTTTCATATATTCCTATATTATTTAAGTACTCTATAATTTCTTCTTTCTTAATCACTTTCCATTTGTTTTTTTAATTCTATACCATCTTTAATCCGACTGATTTTACCCATATCGAGATTAGTTTTAATTCTGTGACAGGCAGCACATAAAGATTGAAGATTACCAAAATCAAAAAACAATTCAATATTATCTAATGTGATTGGTACAATGTGGTCAACAGTATTAGCAGGTGTTACAATATTCTGTTGGCTGCACATCTCGCATAAAGGTTTATCAGCTAGTTTTAATAATCTAATCTTCTTTCATTCTTTTGTATTGTAGTATCCTAATTGACTAATGATAGTGTAGCCTTTACTGGTGTTTTTATCCTTTATTCAGGGTATTTCTGGTTTCATATTTTATTTTTGGGTTGGCTCTGAAAACTGGTTGTATAAAAATGAAGGCGGGGCTCTGGTTTCCGGCATATTCATTTTATTATCATTCTTAACCCCCCTTTCAATTAAAAAGTGCTTCAAATTCAAATATTTGAAAAAACTTTTCAACTTTCTTTCTACCTAGTAAGGACAAAATAGCCTTTATTGTCCGACAAAATAAAAATCCTGCTTCTAATGATAAAATGAATTAATTCATACATATATGTTCTGTATATCAATTCGTTGAAAATATTTTATAAAATAAATTTCAACAATTCTAAAAGTAATATATATCATCTGTGATATAAAGCAATACTTTAAATATTGTTTAAAACTAATTGTGTGTAAGTTAGTTGAGTCACATTATATTTTGTAAATTTGTATAGATCAATTCTAAGTTAAAATGAAGGCTAAACTATCACAGTTGGAAAGCAGAGATTCAAATATTACAATTTCAGAACTTTCCATTCTGTTTTATATTTTAAGGAGTAAAAGGATATTTAGAGCAACTGTTTTTGCTTTTGCTTCAATAGCTGATTCAAAATTTGATTTTAAACAAACATTTGCACCTAATACTGCATAGTAATTTACGACTGAATAGTTAATAATAGGATTAAATACAGAAGCTTAGTAAAATTGTACTGATTCAATACACAATAAATGAAAATAAGACAATTACATATTGAAGATGGAAGTAGAAGTATTACCTATACTAATTTTGAATCTGATTCAAATGAAGATATAAGTATTAAAGGATTCGGAAAAGATATTTCTATAGCTCCTATTAAAAATAAAAGTAAGTTGAATTTATCTAAACTGATAGCAAAGATTATTTCCTATTATGAAAACATTATGAAAATTGCAAAAATCATAGGCGTTCTATTTTTTTTGTTACTTCCTAAATGAATTTAAATCACTGTTTTATAAACATTGTATTGTTGATAGATTATACAAATATGTCCACTTTAAACTGCAGAATCTGAAAACGGTTAACCAAATATTTGTATATTTAATTTCACAAAAAAAATGTAAAATGGAAACAACTATTAATCGTTTGATTGGACTTATTGAAAACACTATTGAGGGTGAAAATGAATTAGACAGATTAGATCTAGAGAGCATAATAAATTGTTTAAGTGATTACAAAAAAGTAATTGCAAATCTTAGACTTTATAAATTACCACCTAATACAAACCCAGAATATTTGAAGGAAGTATATATTATAACTAGACTTGATGTAGTTGAATTAAGTTAACTATAAATTAGAGCCAGTTCATAATTGTTCTGGCTTTTTTATTACATATGCAGAAACCTAGATATGGAATCGTGCCATTTGGAAAAAGGTATCTAAAAGTGATTTTATTACTGGTATTATTACTATTTTTGTCTCGTTAAAATTACTTATTCCAAATTGAAAGTAAACTACTAGAATCAAGAGCAAACCAAATTCACTTGGAGTCTCAAAATCATAAAGTACACATTTGATTTCGTTGGAATTTTTTATTAATTATTTAATTGTAAAAAATGACAAAAACTAATGAAACGCTGGAATCAGCACCAAGTACTGTTGTGCCTAAACAGGCTACAAAAAGAGAAATTGAGGAACAAGATTTTGCAAGAGTTGAAGCGATTAAAACAGCTTCTAAAGAAATCCCAAAGTTTAAACCTAGACCTACTTTTTTAATCAGTAACTATACTGATTTTGAATTGATTTCTTCAAACAGGGAGATAGTACCCAACCCCAGACTAAAACAGGATTTAGAAAAGTTCGGACAGCTTGATCCGATTGCCGTTAAAAAAGATGGTAGCGGTAAATTTCTGGTTTTAAATGGTCAGCATCGGTTGCACTACCTAAAAGAATTGGGTTTACCTGTTGAATGTATTGAGTTGAAAGAAGATTCTTCAGGTACTAATTTTGATGTAATTAAGTCTTTAAATGTTAAGGGCAGAAGCTGGACAAAAGAAAATTATTCTTCACACTACATCAAAGAAGAAAATTCGAATTATCGGGAGTTCAGGCGGTTAAAATGTAATTATCCTTCTTTGAGTGAATCAATTATTTACAAATTTGTAAATGGTAAAACTGGTAAGTTGAGATCAGATTATGAAAATGGCACTTTGAAATTTGAACCAACAAAAGAACAGGAAGCTAGTCTCACAATCTTCAATGAGTTAATCGGATTAATAGGTAGTTCTAGAAAAGAACACAGTAATAAAACTTATTTTGATAAACCTCAGATTGTTGATTTACTTTTTAAATTCACTCAGGAAAATGATGAGATTGATTTAAGCATTCTAAAAAAGGCAATGAGGGAAGAAGGAGATACTTTAAATAAAGAATCTACTTTATCCCAAATTGAAAAGCTTTACAGTAAGTTCAAGATTAAATGATAATTAAAAAGGGATACCGTTTAAAGTATCCCTTTTTTATGCTACTTATCGATATATCAATCTATCATTTTAAATGTTTTGTGCAGGGAATGAATAAATAACTCTTTAATGTTAATACTATTGCAACTGTTACTGCTAATATGCTAATTGTTATCATCGGGTATATTGTTTAAAATTGTTTCTGAATCGTATATAAAGTTCACTTTTTTCTTCAATCTGTTGGTAACTGTAAAATCTGTTTTTTTCTCAAAAAATAACCTGCTTCTAATATACTCTAATGTTTTTTCATCGCTGATATATTCAAACCGGCTCAACCGTTCAACTATTTTAATTAAGGCATTGTGAAATTTATCATCTGGTGATTCACCACAAATATCAATCTTACTTACTGTACCACCTCTAATAAAATCTTTCCTTAGATTCTCATAATTAGACGTCACAATCTTTCAAATGATTTCAACTTTTTCTTTATCTATTATAGCTTCTTTATATACCTTCATATTGTCTTAATTTGTAATCGTTGATAAATTCATTCAAAATCATTCTTACTACAATAGATGTTGTTGTATTATGGTCTTCACTTAGTTCTTTAATCACGTCTCAAATATCAACAGGTAACCGAAAGGATTTCTTTAGCATCCTTTTCTTTTTGGGTTCTAAAAACTTATCCTTCATATTGCAACTTTATTACCTGATTATCTTCAGTAATTCTACCAAACATTAAAGAATCAGATACTTTTAATGGTATAATTTCCTTACTGACATAATTACCACTATTTACCGTAGTTGCTTTACAAGATTTGCTTTTAACAGTAGAAGTATCAACATTTTTTAAAGATCAAAAGCAGAAATAACCATCATTAAAGAAGTTCAAATAAAAAGCACCAACATTTTTAGTAGTGTTCTTTTGTTGCTCTACTGCCATTGCTTTTAAGGCATTATATTTTTTAAGTTCTAATATTCAATCAGGATAAGTTTTGTAGCTACAATTCCTAACCTTAATTTCTATGATATTTTCAACTTTCTCAGTATTATATTTTGCATCTCAAATAGCAAATGTATCTGTACTAAATTCATAATTATCTATTTTGGCTGCTTTTAGAACCTGCTCAAATAGTTCTCTACCTTGTTTTTCACATCAATCAAATTCATTCATAATTTTTAAGTTTCTGTATTTTTACTTTATAATTCAATTACTGTGTTTTCAATTGAATTATTTGATTTTTTACCAATATAGCCACCTTCAATACTTTGTATATATAGTTCAGGAAATTTTATAATATTCCAATCTGTTTTATCTAATATAGTTTTGAAGTATTGACTACTTCCATAGGTTTTGTAAATTTCTGCTATTTGCAGTTCCTTCAGCTTCTGGTATTTTGATTTACCAAAAGAGAAGTAATTACTACTTAATCTGTAACCTGAATCAGTTTTTATTATATGATTTTTTTCAACCAATTCAGCGAGATATTTTTGTGCAGTAGGCTTTGATACTTTTATTAGTGTCACAATCTTATTCAGGCTAAAATTGCAGTCAAACGAATTATTAATTGCCAAACTGAATAACTGAATCATAAAACCTTTATGCTTTACTGGTAAATCTAATTCTAAAAGTTCCTTTTTTATGATTCTAAAATTTTCTTTAAGTACTGGAATAAAATATTTATTGCGCCTTTTACCTTCTATTGATACTTCATCAATCTTTATAATCTCAGATTGTTTTAGACGTTTTATAAAGTCTTTAATAGTATTCTCTGATTCAGGCTTATTTCTATTTATATATTCGCCTAACTGTTTAAAAGTACTATCTGTATAACCATCTTTTCTAGGTGTAAAACTTAAACAGGTGAATCTATAGGTATCTGCACTATCTAATTTGCTGGTAATGTTATTTTGAATTGTAGTGTAGTTTTTCATCGGTGTTCACCTGCTTTGTTATTTTCACTATTTCTTTATCTCTAACTTTTGCATCTATCACACTTGTTGAAAAACCATACTTGTTTTTTATGTGCCGTCTGGTTGCAAATTTTTCATCTTTAAAAATTCATTCTGTAAAAGTTTCCATAATAATTTTGTGTTTGGGATTTGTGGAAGAAGTTTTGCACGAAGTGCTAAACCCTATATAGGTAATATAGTTAGGTAATAAAGTAAAGGTGTGATTTTTACTATTTGGTAGGTGTGATTTTTACCACCTGAAATATAAAAATAGGGACTACTTAGAATCCCTATTTTAAACTTTTGGTAGGTAATTTCAGATAATTGCATCTCTGGTATTAATAGAACCTTTACCTTTCTCTATTATTCCTATATACAATATCGGCATAATAATTTAATAAAACACCTGAATGTCAACAATATATAAAATACAATTCTGGTAATGCTCACATATTTAAATGTTGTACTACCAGAATCACTATTTCATAGAATTATAGGTTTAAATGCGTTCTACAGTTATTGCCAGTCAATTTCTAATCCACCTTCGGGTATATCGAATTCGGATTCTATATTAGTAGTTTTTTCATCTTTAAATAAATCATCATATATTACAGATGCCAATTCCTTTATAAATGCGTTTGGTGCAGCTTTTACTCTATTATAAAAAGCTTCTAAATGTCCATATTCAAGATGACTACTACCTCTAAATTCAGGTATATTTCTAATTTTTTTTCCAATCTTATTACCTTTATGCTTTATTGAATTGTTTACTCTACCCAAATCATAAACTAATTGATAATTTTCTAAAGCTTTTAGATTTATACCTTTCCCAAGAAAGAATTTTAAAATATCATCCCATTTAAAAACTTCATCATCAGGCCAATTGTCAAAGGATGCCATCGCTAATTCCTTTAGTCTAATTTCAAAATACTTATATGCGTATATTATTCTCAATTCATATATTGCAAAGGTTATATTTCTAGTGTTTGATTGATTCAATTGTTCGTAATAACTGTCCATCTCTATTTCTAAAGCTTCATCTGAATCAGACAAAAAATGATTTGTACTTTTTTTTGCCTTAAACTTGGACTTAGCTGAACTACTTATTTTAGTTGCTATTACATCTTCCAAAGTTGTATCTATTACATTTTCATAGGTTTCAGAAAATGTATCAATATACATCATTTTAAATTCTCTGTTGATTTGTTCATCAGTAGGTTCTTGATTTTCCATTTATTTAAGGATTTTAATGTTCTGTTATAACTTCTCCTAAATCAGCTAATTTTTCGTTGTATTCGGTCTGATATTGTTCTTCTATGTTATTTTGATAATCGATATCCATTTTAAACTCTTCAATATTAAAAATCTTTTTAAACTCTGAATAGTTTAACTCCTTTGTTGATAGACTAGGAATTGAAAAGGTATTTGTGTTATCAAATTCAGTTAAAGGAGTTATAATTTTTCTGGTTTTTGGATTAAAGGAAAAACTTTGTGGTAATTGGTAAGCTACATAGTTAGGTCTGGAAGAAGTTACTACTACTACTTCTACACCATTCTTATAGTTTATAACTACAAAACCTTTATTCATATTGACTGAATAGTATGTAACTCTTTCAATGTACTTTAGATAGATTTTATTCTTTTCCTCTGGTGTAGTATTTGATACCTGTGAATTTAAAAGAGTAAAAGCTAAATCATTTAATTTGTTTTGAAGTTTTTGATATTCTTTAATAAGTTGAGATACTCTTTTTTCAGTCTTTTCAGATTGTTCAATTAATCCAGATAACTCTGTTTCTAACATAGTTTGAACTTTTTCATAACTTGTTCTGGATATAGAATTAATAATATTTTCTTCCCTACTTTCTAGTTCAATTTTTTCAGCTTTTAAAAGGTTAATCTGTTTTTCAATACCTTTAATTTCTAATATTATAAGCTTCTTTTGTTGTTCAGTTTTAGCTTTAAAATCATCAACATTTATAAAGCTTTTTGTACAATTCCAGACAACACTATCCAGTAAAGAAACATTTATACCACCATTTTTACAGGCTGATACTTGTGTATAACTTGAATTTTTACTTGAACATTGATAATTAAAATAAGTCTTACCATCAGCATTTCCTGAGTTACGAATATAAGTACTACAACCGCAAGCGCATTTAGATAAACCTTTAAGAGTGTTTACATTCCTAGTAGCTTTACTAATAAATAAATGGTTTGTAGCTATTTTTTCTTGTACAGAATCAAATATCTCAGCACTTACAATTGCTGGTACATATTGAGTAAAACCTAAAATAGAAGCTTCACCTTTATATGCTGGATTTTTAAGAATATTTAAAACTGACCTAGTATTCCAGCTAGTGTTATGAGTTCTAACCATTGTTATAGCTGTTTTATTTACAGAATACCCATAAGTATAAACTAAATCAAACATTATTTTAATCAGTTCTGCCTGTTCTTCTATTACTTCAAAATAGTTTTTATCCTGTCCGTTGTTGCGATATCCAAATGGTAAATTATGACCAATAAAACCTCCAGATTCAGCTTTAGCTTTTTTACCTGTTGCAAACCTCATTTTATTAATTTCTCTTTCCTTTGCGTTTCTATCAGCTTCAATAACTAAAGTAATAACATCTATTAAACTTAGCTTTCTATCTGCTTTATATTCCTGACCACCACCTACAAAGAATAAGTCTAGTCCCGTTTTTTGAACAGTTTTTACAACAATATATAAGTCTAAAAAATCGTTTTCATCTTTTCTAGTAAGCCTTGAAGTTTCTGAAACTATTACTATATCTGCATCTTCTCTTGTTAGTTCCTCTAGTTCTACTAAACCCTGTCTTTCATTAGAAACACCTGATACTATTTCACTAATAATCTTTTCTTGTAAAATATACCCTTTTTCATTACAATACTTTTGAATCTGGTTTAATTGTCTTACACCATCATCTTGCTTAGTTGTTGAAACTCTGGTAAATGCAATAGCCCTTTTCATATTTGTTATGTTTTTTTTGTCCGTTTGTGTGCCTCAAAGTTATACATTTATTTCATATATGCATATAGAAGTTAGTAGCTAAAGCAAACAGCTATGCCGAAAAAATGGGCTGGACAAAATTTGTGGCTTCTCAAAACTATTACAGTTTGGCCAGCCGCGATATCGAACGCGAAATTGTGCCGATGGCCCTGAGCGAAAACATCAGTATCATGCCATGGAGCCCTCTTTCAGGTGGTTTTCTCTCCGGAAAATTTACCCGAAGTCAGGAAATTGCCGGAAACAGCCGCCGCGATACCTTTGATTTTCCGCCAATCAATAAGGAAAAAGCTTATGATATTATTGATGTCATGGCCGGAATTGCAAAAAATCACGGAGTTTCGGTTGCTTCGGTTGCGCTTAATTGGGTAATCAAACAACCGGGAGTAACCAGCACGATCATTGGAGCCAAAACGGTCAGCCAATTGACCGATAATATTTCGGCGGTCGGTTTACAACTTACTCCGGAAGAAATGTTGCAGCTCGGCGAAGTGAGCGCACTGGTTTCGGAATATCCGGGGTGGATGGTCACCCGACAAAGTGCAGGCCGCTGGCCGGAATAAAAGGCGAAGATTTATAAACCACAGATTTCACAAATTCACACAGATTAAATACATAAATCAAAAAGATTTTTCTCGGTGCCCACTGTGATGGAAAAAATAAAGAAGGTCGTCCCCAAACACAATGGAGACGGCCTTTGTTTTTTTTTAACGCTCCGTATTTAGCCAACCTGAGCTAATGCTTTCACCGTTGCCCAGACACCATCGTCAACCGGAATGCCCTGTTCCATATTTTCAGCGCGGATTTTTAACGATTGTTCGCCGGGATAATAAATTTCGCTGTTTTCATTGGCCCGATTTGCGTATTTCACCTGCCGAATGGTGTCATTCAGCGCTTTGTCGATAAAATCCTGTGTGTTCATTTTCAGCGGATTAATGGCGATGAAAATCTGGCAGCAACTTCCGCAGCTTCCATAACCCGACTGGTCGATTCCCGAAGTAGTTAAACCTCCGGATAGCAACGCCGAAATCACGTCGAGCAGAATGGCAAAGCCAGATCCTTTCCAGTATCCCATTGGTAAAATACGGCGGGTTTCTTCAATCGATCCCGGATCGTCAGTGAGGTTTCCATCCGAATCGAAACCACCCGGGAACGGAAGTTTCTGATCTTTCAGACGGGTGACCTGTAGTTTTCCGTAGGAATATTGCGACATGGCCATGTCGAGCACCAGATGGCCCTCTTTGCGCGGAACGGCCATGATAAAGGGATTGTTGCCGATGCAGGTGTTTGTGGCGCCCCAGGCGGGCATACACGATTCGGTATTCGTCCAGCAAATGCCGATGAATCCTTTTTCGGCAGCCTGCCAGCCATAGGCCCCGCCGCGCATCCAATGTGTCGTATTGTTTAAACTAACCAGTCCAAGTCCATTCTTTTCGGCGATTTCGGTGGCCCGGTTCATGGCAAAAAGAGCGTTGGTAATTCCTGGTCCCAGATTGCCGTTGTAGATTTCCATGGCGCCCAGGTTTTGTTCCAGAACCGGTTCGGCCAGAGCATTCACCCAACCCAGATGAAGATAACTGATAAATTTTTCCACGCGGTTTAAACCGTGCGAATAAACACCATCGCGGCTCGATTCGGTATGAATCCGGGCACAGGTTTCGGCTTTATCCTCAGGCATACCTGCAATCAGGAATGCCTTTTTGATCGTGGATTTCATTTCTTCAAAACTAATTCGGATCATTCGAATTTCTCCTTTTATTCAGGTTTAAATTAAAAAGTCTGGCTGGCGACTCCTTCATTGGTCATTTTTACCGGTTTGATGGTGCCGTCGGAGTTAAAAAACATGCGGTCGATACACACCACCCGGTGGTCGCGGTCTTCGTTTGGAATCGGGCGGCGATGGTAAACGATGTACCAATTTGTACTGTTCGGTGGATTAACTACCGAATGATGTCCTGCTCCGGTTGCAACCTGCGGATCGGTTTCAAGAATGGTACCGCGTTTTTCGAATGGCCCAAAGGGCGTATCTGCTGTTCCGTAAGCCACTTTGTAGGATTCGTCGGTCCAGTTTCCTTCCGACCACATCAGGTAATATTTTCCATCGCGCAAAAACATAACCGGTCCTTCCACATAGCCTTCCGGAGTGATTTCTTTCACCACATTACCATCGTTGGATGGAACCAAAGCGGTAAAATCTTCGTTCAGGAGGGCAATGTTGCAATGGCCCCATCCGCCGTAAATGATATAATATTTACCATCGGCATCATGAAAAA
This sequence comes from Prolixibacteraceae bacterium, assembly GCA_049277435.1. GTDB lineage: Bacteria > Bacteroidota > Bacteroidia > Bacteroidales > Prolixibacteraceae > Aquipluma. Next base: position 20,019 of record JBASYJ010000035.1, on the reverse strand, counting down.
CAAACTGGTCGATGGGTTGCGCGTTATTGTAGAACTCCTGAATCAGCGGTTTGCCCAGGTAATCTTTAAACGGGCCTTCAGGTTTTGACGAAATACCGATTCCAATTCCACCAATCAGATTGTCTTCGGGCACATAATCATTCCGGAATGGTGCCTGTAGGTCGTTGGCCGAAAAGAACAGAAAATAACTGCTGTCTTTCTTTACGATGCAGGGTGCCCACATGGCTTTGTGTGCCCATTTTACCGCCGAGGTATCGATGATGTGCGGGTGTTTTTGCCAGGTGACCAGGTCTTTCGACGAAAAGGCATCCAGAAATACCTGATTTTCGTACTGAGCCGAATAGGTAGGGTAAATCCAAAATTGGTTGTCGAAAACGGCTCCTTCCGGATCGGCATACCAACCGCTGTTAATCGGATTTCCAGACATTGGTTTTTCTTTTTGTGACAGAAAAAAATAGGCCAGAAGCAATAAACTTATGGCAATTGCAAGATACAATCGGGCTTTATACATGATTTAAGTTTGAATGATTAGTTGGTTCCTTTAGTTCTCATTTTCAGGGTGTAAACCGAAGTTCGGGCGGTTATAAACAGAATATCCCTCTTTTTTCCGCCAAAACATACGTTGGAAGGTTGTTCCGGAACTTCGACCGAAGCAATCTTTTTACCCGATTTATCGAATACGGAAACGGTTTTGTTGGTCAGATACACATTGCCTTTGGTGTCGATGGTCATTCCGTCGGAGCCTTCAGGAGCAAAAAAGGTTTTGTTCGTAAGATTTCCATCTGCCTGAATGTCGTATTTCCAGATTTTTCCGTCGTTGATGTCGCTTACATAGAGCGTTTTTCCATCTGGTGTGCCGATCAGGCCATTCGGCTGTTTGTAATCATCAATCACCCGGGTGACTTTTCCACCGGTCGACAGAAAATAAACCCCGCGTTTATCCTGAATTTCCTGATGGTCTTTCTCCCAGTAATCGCGGTGGTAATACGGATCAGTAAAGTAGATTCCTCCGTTTGGTGCGATCCAAAGGTCATTCGGGGCATTCAGATGTTTACCGTTGTAGTTCTCTGCAAGAGTGGTCATGGTTTTGTCGCTGCCGATGACCACCAGTTTGTTGTGCAGATCGGCACAGGCAACCAGATCGCCATTTGCATTAAAATAAGTTCCGTTTGAGCGGTTGCAGGGTTGCATAAAAGTGGTGATGGTACCATCTTCGCTCCAGACATCAATTTTATCATTTGGCTGATCGGTAAAAAATACCCGTCCATCGGGAGCAACCGACGGACCTTCGGTAAACAAATATCCTCCTTTAACCTTGGTCACTTTCGCGTTTTTGGCAACCAGATTGTGGTTGTTTTGAGCATTTGACGATAAAATCAGGCATGTAAGGCATGTAAATATTAAAAATTTCGTCATTGTGGGATTATTTTTAGTTGGTACTGGTAAAAAAAAACATCAGAAGTTTATAAAAATGTATTTTTGCCGGATAAGATGCCACAAAGGTATAATTCAGATATCAATTAATCTCCTTCAGGAATGAAGAAATTCACTTTTTTGCTTTTTATACTGCCTGTTTTTTTCTTTCAGGAAGTAAATGCACAATTTGCAGCGGATGGGTTGTATTTGTGGAATTCAACAAGCCTGTGCTATTCGGCGAATAAAAAAACAGAATTAGTTTTGTCCAATAAAGATCATTTCAGCAATCAAATCGATCATCTGGATTATTTTCATTTTGAACTAACAGCCTACCGGGCTTTAACTACGAACTTTCAACTTGGACTTGGCTACCGGCAAACCGAAAGTTACAAAACCAGCAGCTGGAGTCCGGGCAGTACCTATTTGTTTTATACCGTTTACAATTTTCATCCTGCCGACATCAGTATCCGGTTCGCAAACCGACTGGCAGTCAGAACTTATAAAATCTCGGATACGCAATATACATTTGACAACATTACCAATGTCGATTTTTTTGCACATTCAACCAGTAAGATTCCAAAGCCTTTTTTGAATGATGAAATATTTACCAATCTGAATCATCAGAAAGTTCAGACCATCCGCTTGTATACTGGTTTGCATCTTTTAAAATTTCAGCATCTGGCTTTCGACCTGTACTATTGTTACCAGAAAACCCGGCCATCGTGGGAGTGGAAAAACTACAACATTTGGGGAATCAGCACTAAATTCCGAATCTGAAATTACCTGTCCAGCTTCCTGAAGATCATTGGGCTATTTGTCCTTCCTCCTGCCCAGATACCTGGTGTATAAAATCGAAACAGTTATTGAAATCACGGCCAGTAGCAAAAATACCAATACCCGGAAACCAATATCGATATCGGACAGATCGGCAAAAATGAGTTTTATTCCTGAAGCAACCAGTGTAGCAATGGCGAGCCAGCGGTATTTGATGTTTTTCATCAGCCGGCTCATAACGAAAAACAGCAGGGCAGCAACGATCCACGAAACGGTAATGTAGGACGCCGGAAAAGCGTGGTAGCATGCAATCAGAGTCATCGTAAATCCCAAAGCCAGGTAAGTATTCCGGATGTATTCCGTTTTGATGTTCAGGCGTTCTTTTTTCCAGTTGATGATGCGGGCAGTAACAAATGCCACCAGCATAAATGAGAAATTGGTGGTCGTTAAATCTGGTTTGCCAGCAAGATAAAACAGGAGGAGCATTACAAATAAGAAGGTGTTCATCACCACGATAAATCTGGACCGGAACCAAAGAGCCATTGAAACCACCAGTAAACTTTGGATGGATAACAACAGGTATGCTTTCGGTAAAAGCAGAATTCCATAAAATGCCACAGTCATGGCCAGAAAACCATATAGTGCATACATCGACGCCGTAATTTTCAGGTCGGAATACGTTTGAAGCAGGATGGAATAGGTCAGGCAGAGAAGGGTAATTGCGGCAAACACCGGCACGTAATTATTACTCAGATAGGTTAATACAATGAGTGCCAGCAGAAAACTAAATCCCAGGCCATTCCAGATCACCGAAGCGATGATGAATTCGTTTGAAATATTTTCTTTTTTGGGAATCAGGGGCAGCGAGGAGAAAATGAATCCGGTGGCGATAAAGTACAAATAGGCAAGCCCGGGCGACTGAATGAATCCGGGACTGTTGCCCATCAGTGGATTGTTCAAAAGCCAGTTCAGGTGCGAAATGTAAATCAGAAAAATAAAAACAAAAACCAGTTTTAACCAGCCATGTTTGTAATAAAGCAGAACCGACAACAGGGCAGCCAGACAGCTCGTGGCCGATCTGAAATGAACCGAACTGCTAATGATTCCTGAAATCAGGATCATGACCAGGACCATGCCGGCCATCCAGGGTGAGTTCCGGCTAAAGGCCAGATAAAACAAGCCTGCCAGTACACTTAGCAAAATGAAAAGTCCCAGAGTTTCGCTGGTAATTAAAGGAGCCGTTTGGGTGAAATGCAGACGGACTGTGACATAAAACAGAAGCAAATGACCGGTATATTCGAATAGTTTCGAAAGATACGAATACGATAAACGGGTAAAATAAGCAGAGGCATAAATTGCCGCAACTGCAGAGAATCCAATCAGAACCGAAAACAGAAGATGTCCTGAATTTTGCAGATACTGAACCAGGAAAGAAATTCCGAAGAGTAAAACAATGTTCCCAAGCCAGGCCATGCCATATTCGCCCATTCGGAATTCGATGGAATCATCTGATTTTGACCTGAAACTTAGCTCAAAATCTTCATCAGAAACTTCGGTTTCGGTTTGCTTTTTTTGCAGGCTTTTCCATTTCCGGATATCCAGTTTCGCCTCAATCAGGTTGATTTTATTTTTTAACTGCTGGATTTCCTGCCTGATGGCAATTAATTCTTCAGAACTTAAATTATCATTTTTCATCGTAAATCTCCGGAGATATCAGATTTAAAAAAGAAATTCTTTCAGAAGAATGAGTTTCCCCATCCGGGGGAAGATGGGGAATTAATACTCAAACAAAAGTTAGAAACACCACAGGTAAATTGTAGTTTTTGATCAGAATAAGAGTTGTTTTATTGATGTATTTCTTTTTCGGAATGTTTTTTCCAGGGTGGTACCAGCCAAAGGAAAAACGAAAGAATGATGAACGGCAAAACGAGCCAGACAATGGCCATTAAATATCCTTCCATACCTATCATTCCTAATTTGAAACTGGTGAATCCCAGAAAGCTTTTCGAAAACAACTGACCTCCGATGACCACGTTCCAGCGCATAAAAAATACCCCGGTCAGAACCAATAGCCCGGTTAACAAATACAGCGGTTTCCGGATTCTTTCAGCAGGCAGGTACATCCTGAAAAAGCCCAGGATCAGGATCGGAATGATTGTTCCGATGATGCCCTGCATGATAAACAATGTAATGTTCAGCCTGCCGTTTACCAGTAAATGAAGGATCTCGAATGATTCTTCGGCTTCATAAATCCGGTGTACCTGATCAAGCGATTCAAGCGTGAAATCGATAACCAGAACAAAAAACAGGTACTTGCCGACTTCGTCCAGACAGGGCATGTCGATTTTAACCTTCCGGAGCCACGAAACAACCATGTATAAAAACATGACCAGGGCAATTCCTGAAACCATGGCCGAAAGCAGGAATATTACCGGCATCATAACTGTCGACCACCACGGATTTGCCTTGATGGAGCCAAAAATAAATCCGACATAACCATGCAACAGAAAGGCCGACGGAATTCCAACAACGGTTACGATGTAGCCAAGTTTTTCGTCCCAGGCCAGTGTTTTTGGCGACAGATCGGTGACCCCGAGGGTCAGAATTTTATACAGGAACCTTTTAAAACCTTTCGCTTCGTTTGACCAAAGTACCAGGTCGCGGCGATAGTCGAACCAGATTTCGAGTAAAAGTACCACCATGAGGTACCAGAGGTAAACAAATCCGAAAATAGCCATAGCCGACGCAAAATGAGGCGTGGTCATGATTTCGTATGCACGGAACGGATGCCCCAGATGCGAGACCAACGGCAGAAGGGCAACGATCAGAAAAGCCAGCGCGGTGAGAAGTGCCAGATGGTAGGTGGGTCGTAAAACCGTCACTTTGAATACCCGCTCGAGTGATGCGAGGATAAATGCTCCGGCAACCAAACCGGTAATGTAAGGGTAAAGGACGATGAGCAGTCCCCAGTGGAGTTCAATTTCGTTGGGATAAATGTATCCGTCGACCTGATTCAGCATTTCATACAGATGTTCCATATTATCGTACCTCCGCGCTTAAACCGTTATAATATAATTTCGATCCGGTATTTAAGTGAGGTTTCAGAACCTGGCAGTTATGAACTTTCCGGAACTTGTTTAACTCACCGTTTTCATCATTCAGATCGCCGTATATTCTGGCTCCGGAAGGGCAAACTTCAACACAAGCCGGATTCAGTCCTTTTGTTATGCGGTGGAAGCAAAGGGTGCATTTATCAACCGTATTGGTTTCGGGATGCAGATACCGGCAGCCGTACGGACATGCCTGTATGCAGTATCTGCACCCGATGCAGTATTTTTCGTCGACCAATACAACTCCTTCCGGACTTTCGTAAGTGGCACCAACCGGGCAAACCTGAACGCAGGGCGATTTGGCACAATGGTTACACATTTTCGGTACAAAAAAGGTTTTGAAAATTTCTTCGTCCGGAACCGATTGCGTGAACCCGTCAATACCGCCGTTAGGAGATTCGACTTTCAGGCTGCCATCATTTTTAATGGTGTATTGTTCGACCCAGGAGCGGTAATAGAAAGGATCTTTTGGAACATTGTTTTCCGATTTACAGGCTTTGGCACACATTCCGCAACCGATGCATTTTTGGATGTCGATGCCGATTCCGTACCAGGGTTTTGATTTGTCGGGCTGATTAGCGGCAAAAATGACGGCAGCAAATGGATTGCTTAACGAGGTTGCCAATAAAGTTCCGGCCAGCGCTGCTGACCTGCGCAAAAAATTACGCCTCGTTTCGTTTACTCTTTCAGTTCCCATACGGCATGTGGATTATGGCAATCGATACAATTCTCCCGGTCGGTGTTGTGGGTTTTTATATCAATCTGGGTTATAATTTCAGTTCTGCGGGCTGCATTAATCCTGTGGCATCTTCCGCAAAATTCACGCGTTCCGGATTTAACCAGTTTGTTGTTTTCGGGATCGTCGATGTGCAGTGAGCCGGCACCATGACAAACTTCGCAACTTAAACCGGTGTGCTTGTCTGAGCTCAGTTTTGCAGCTTCGGTATCGTGGCAGTCTACACAAACGGATTTTCCAACGTAATGCATCGGAAGTGCGGCATTTTCTTCGATCGAATTGGCCCTGTAATGTCCGTATTTGCCAAATGATTCCGGAATTAAAAAATGTCGTGCAATGAGGAACAGGCATATGAAAACTGCCAAAAGCGGGAGTAGGGTCTTGAGCTGTGCAGGCATAATTTCATTCGTATTGGTTAGAACTACTCAAATTTAGAAATTATGAACTCTGAAGAACAGAAAGTGAAGTGATATAAGTCAATGATAATGAAGATATTTAGCAATGTATTGGCTGATGAAACTTTTTGATTTGAAAATTGTAGCTTCGCAAAGTCTGCGATTCTGTGCTTTCCGGTTTGTTGGCAAAAACCTTCAGTTCTGGGAAAAGGTGCTTTTGTCCTGTAAGGAATTGCCCAATCAGTAAACTGTTTTAAAGACTGGAATCGACTTGAGATTTGGTGATAGACAAAATAACTCAGTGCCTGGTCCGTTGGTAAAAAAACACCAGGAATTAATTTATTACTGAAATGCAGAACCTGATTCTTTTAAATTCAAAAATTACCTGTCCGGAATGTGGGTTTGTAAAAGTGGAAACGATGCCCGAAAATGCCTGTTGCTTTTTTTACGAATGCGTGAACTGCAAAAAAATGCTGAAACCTCTACCTGGAGATTGTTGTGTTTTCTGTTCTTTTGGTACCGTACCTTGTCCACCAGTTCAGGCGGGGAAAAATTGCTGCGGGTAACCTGAACGGATTATGGGGCAATACCGGAACCTGCTTGTAACAGAAATGCCAGGCCACCTGAAAGGCTGAGGAAAAGTTTAATTCCTGATTTGGGGAATAAAACCATTCATTCCCTGAATTGGAAACAATAAAATTTAATTATTCCGGTTTTCATCGGCTTTTTATTCCCGTAAAACCACAGACATTGCTCTTTTACATGCAGGTGAAAAGATCTGCTTTTGTCGTCCACACACCAGTTTGGCATTTATAAAAAGTTCAGTCAGTATTATATGCCGCACACTTCAGCCGAGAGCCGGTCAAGATTTTGTTCATTACCAGGAATAACTATGTGTGCAACTTTTTTGGCGATATCTTCACTGTCAAATTCCTGATTCCAATGAATAATTGATCCATTCTCCGAATTTAACAGGGTGACAGTTAAAGTGAAATGTGGTTCTGAGAGATGTCGGATTACGATTTTTCATTCAGCACAATTTCAATAAATTCAGATTCATTGGGATAGTTACTGCCATCAGGGCCGTGCATGATGAATGTCCATTTCCCGCCTGGATTAAATTGAAATTGATTAAATGTGTTGGAAAAACCGGAAGGGCCCCACCATTTCTCCAATCTTTCAGGATTACTGAAAGCAGCAAAGATATTCTCTGGAAGAACTGGAATTTCTCTTGAAGTTTTGAATGCTTTCATCATGGATATTTTTAAAAATCAATTTTTCTTATGTCCTTTTACTTCAGATACTCTAAAACAAATATTTCAAACTCAGCATTGATTTCAAATTCCGGGGTAATCCGGGGTAATAATAACGTGGCGGGTTATTTCCGGCCGCGGTGGCATTGATCAGGAGCATCGATGCATAATGCGTGTCGGTCAGATTTTGAATGCCGGATGAAATGCTGACCGAAAGATTTTTAAACGACTTTTCGTAGCCAGCCATAAAATTGAGGACCTGGTAGGCATCCGAAAAAATGGAATTGTCATCACGCATTGGAATCCGGCCAACGGTCTGAAAATGAATGTTCAGGAAATATCCTTTGGAGTGATTCGTTTCCAGCATCCAGTTGGTGGTTGAGGCCGGCGTTCCGGTGAGTTTGTTTCCGGAGTAATCGTTGTCCTTGTCCGTAAAATCCACAAAACGGTATCGGGTCAGGTTGGCATTCATTCTGAAATAGCTGGTCCATTCCGGCCGTCCGATCAATTTGTAATCCAGCTTAAATTCGAGACCGGGATGTCTGGTGGCCCCCGCATTAATTCCCATATACGCATCGTCGGCTGTACGCCGCGCAACCAGCAGGTTTTTTACACTCAGGTAATAGGCCGAAATTTCGAGCTGTAATTTCGGGCCAATCGCAGTTTTGCTGCCCAGTTCAAGGTTCCATCCGGTTTCGGGTTTAATCGAAGTGTTGCGCTGCCCGTTTGGCATCAGGGTTTCTTCGAGGGTGGGAGGGGAGAAACCGTGGCTGACCACCGAGAAAAATCTGAAGTTTTCGGATATCTTATACGTAGCTGCCAGTCGCGGCGAGATCACCGGATCGAACTGATGTTTTCCACTCTGGTCGCCATTGGCAAGAAACCGGTCGGTGTAATTATAATTGGTTTTGTTCCAGTTCAGGCTGGCCGAAACCATTAATTTTTCCTGAATATTCAAATCGGTCAGGAAGAAAAGATTGTTGTACCAGCGGTATTCCTGGTTGTCGGAAAGCAGATCGCCCGCCGTCCTGTTATTATTCTGAAGGGTTTGCCATCTGTAGTTTTCGTTGAAATATTCGTCGCCCAGTATGAACCGGAAGGTATTTTTTCCTGAAGTGTATTTTTTTTCGATGGAAGATCGAAGTCCCAGGTAATGGTTTTTTTCCTGAAGAATATTAAAAGGCCTCAACTCGTTGTTTTTGTTGTACGAACCAAAGCTGCTGATTTTCAGTTGCCAGTTCTGATTCATATCCTGAAGAAGCGAAATCCCGGCAAAGGCCCGGCTGTAATCTTCATAACCCCGCGCTGCAGCCCAATTGGCAGCTGCCTTTTCCGGAGTTTCCTGAAAGGTTTTCAGATCGACCGAACTGGGAATAAAGGCGTCCATTCTGATGAAAGCGGCCAGGAGATCAATTTTTGTCCGGTTTTTTGTGAACGATGAAGTCAAGGTGAGGTTGTGCCGGTTAGTTGCATTGTTCTCGCGGTACCCATCGGAATGCGTGCGCGAATAAACCAGCGAATGATTTGTGTTTTCGGTGGCAACTGAAAGTTTTCCGGAGTATTTTATGGTTTGATACGAGCCGATGGAAACCTGCTGCGCAAATTGATTTTGAGTTTGTGTCAAGGGACTGAACAACAAAACACCTCCCAAACCCGAACCATAAAATCCGGACGACGGGCCTTTGATGATTTCGATGTTGGAAACCTGTTCCAGATCCAGATCTTCGAGTGTTGTTTCACCCACTCCGTTGGTTAAAGGAATGTCGCCGTAATAGGCCCTGATTTTGTTGCTGCCGTACGGAGAACGCGATCCGATCCCGCGAATGGTCAGCCGGTTAGTGTTCATCGATCCGCTTTGCATCCAGACTCCGGGAACCCGGTTCACCGTTGGCGCAAGCGTGAAGCTTGGTTCATCAAGTAATTGCCGGTTGGTTATCAAGCCAATTGATCCGGGAGTGTCGGACAAACGTTTCCCGGAGTGAAATGCATGTACCGTAACTTCCTGAATGTTCACGTTTTCAGGAAGCAGGTGAATAATGAGTTGTTCGGGTAAAGTTTGAACATTCAGGCTGAAAGAATAATATCCTTCAGCTTTAACGTTTAGCTGAACAGGTAATTGCAGGTGGTCAAGTTGAAAAATTCCGCCGGAAAATGTACGGATTTCAGAATCGTTCAGGATGGAAAAGGATTGAACCGGTAATTCAGTATAAGCATCCAAAACCTTGCCTTTTAGCTGGATTTGTGCCCGAACCGAAAATGAAATCAGGAGAAAAAATAACACAACTGAAATCAGTTGCGCTGACATGTAGTTTTTGGTTGTATTCATTTTTTCATTAATCAATCCTTCAGTCCATCAGTCCATCAGTCCTTCAGTCCTTCAATCTTTTATTTTCTTTGGTTTACAAAGTTTGTCTTCCTTGTTTGCTTTCCGTTCGCATTTTTTACAAACGTACTTCGCATCTTTTTTTTCTATGTAATCTTCGTTTTTGCACTGTGTTTTCGACATATCCTAGTTGTTGTCCTGTTCGATATGGTGAAGAACAACCGTAACCGGATAATTGTTTTTTAGATATTCAGATAACTTTTCAGCAGCATAAACCGAGCGGTGCTGACCGCCGGTACAGCCAAAATTCACACACAGATGATTGAATCCGCGGGCCGAATATATCTCGACCGAATAGCTCACCAGTTTAATCACCGATTCCAGGAAACCGCTCATGGTAGTTTGTTCTTCCAGAAATTTCTGAACCTGTGCGTCTTTGCCTGTCAGGTGTTTGTATTCGGGATAGCGGCCCGGATTGTGAATGGCCCGGCAATCGAACACAAAACCACCGCCATTTCCTGAAGGATCGGCCGGAATACCTTTTTTATACGAAAAACTGTTGATGCGCACGGTCAGACGATCGTCGGCCGGACTGATTGTCCGCAGGAATTCGGATTCGGTGACCGCTTTCAGGACTTTAAACAATTCGGGCAGTTTTACCTGAATGGTGTTTTTAGCCAGTAAAGTTTCCAGGTTTTTCAGGGCAAACGGAATGCTTTTCAGGAAATGTTCCTTTTTTTCGTAGAATCCGCGAAATCCGTAGGCGCCCATGGCCTGCATGATTCGGATGAGCACATAACCGCCAAACAGTGATTTGAATTTATCGCGGTCGGTGTGTTTGTATTTATTCAGTTCGTCAAGATAAAAGTCAACCAGTTCTTCACGTTCAGCCTCCGGAATATTGGCTTTGGCATCATAAAGCAGCGAAGCCAGATCATACTGAAGCGCCCCTTTCCGGCCGCCCTGGTAATCGATAAAATATACCTCGTTGTTTTTCAGCATAACGTTTCGCGACTGGAAATCGCGGTACAAAAACGCGTTGTCGTTTACCGCCAGCAAATAGTCGCTGAAGGCCTGAAAATCATCTTCGAGTGCCTGTTCGTCGAATGATATTTTGGCCAGTTTCAGAAAATAATATTTAAAATAATTCAGGTCCCACATCATCGATTGCTTATCGAAGGCATCACGCGGGTAACAAAAACTGTAATCGAGGTCTTTCCCGGCAACCAGCTGGATTCGTGGCAATTGCTGAAGTACTTTTTTGTACACGTCCACAATTTTTCCGGAGAAACCTTCTTTTTCGCGTGTTTGAGTTATAAAATCAAACAGGGTAATGTTTCCCATATCTTCCTGAAGATAGGTTTTCAGGTCGTCGCTTACCGCATAAATTTCAGGAACAGGAATGTTTTTATTTCTGAAATGTGCCGAAAATTCAAGAAAGGCCTGGTTTTCTTTGGTGTCCTGGTTATAAGCACCAATAATCTGAAAGCTGGCGCTTTTCATGCGGGCATATTCGCGGTAGGAGCCCGAAGTGGGTAACTGTTCGAAAAAGGTAACTTCTTCTTTAAAATGCGATTCGAACAATTTGATGAGCTGATCTTTTATTTTTAGTTCCAAAGTGATTTTTGTTTTATGAGAGTGATATTTGTACTTATTCAGCGACTGACTTATAGTCAGCCGCTGAATAAGTACAAATTAGTTATTTGGATTGTTGAGAGCATCTTTAATTACTTTCAACTGATCTTTCGGATATTTCTCATCCGGTTTCATCGAAAGTGCCTTGTTGTAATTGAACCGGGCGATGCTGTAATTTTTATTAGCCAGTGCCTGGTCGGCCTCAGTAATTAACCTAAGGTATTGTTGATTTTCTTCATCGCGGGCATCCTGTTCGATCAGTTTCTGGATATCCTTCAGTTTTATCCGGGGATATTCTTCTTCTTTTTTCATTGAAATTGCCTTGTTGTAGTAAAAGCGGGCGATTGAAACATCTTTGTTAAAAAACGCTTCATCAGCTTTGGCAATCATATCGCGGTACTCTTTTTCCTCCTGTTCCGAAAGCAATGAATTGGTCAGGGCTAATATCTCGTTGATGCGGTCTTTGGGGTATTTTTCCCACGATTTGATGTCGAGAGCCTTGTAATAATAAAATTTTGCAACGTTGTAATTTTGCCGGACAAAGGCTTCGTCGGCGAGCTTGATCGCCTGTTCGTAACCCGAATTGTCAGCCGATGACAATTCCGAATCGATGAGTTTGCGGATGATTTCGATTTGTTTCTGCGGATATTCCTCTGTGGGTTTAAACTCGTTTGCTTTGTAATAATAGAAACGGGCAACAGTATAATCTTTAATTCCGAATGAATTGTCGGCTTTTTTTATCGCATCGTCGTAATCGGTTGTTCCAACATACGAATTCGCACGCGATTCGGTAGCCTCCGCAGTTTCAACAATTCTTTTGACCGCAGGCTTGGTTTCCGGAACCGAATTGTCAATTTCAGGTAACTGATAGGTGTAGGTTTCAACCGGTTTTGCTTTATTCAGGATTTGGTCGATCAAATCCATCTGGTTTTGCGGATACGATTCGGCAGGTTTTATTATCAGGGCCTGTTTGTACTGAAGTTTTGCAATTTCATAGGATTTCTCGCGGAAAGAGTTGTCGGCAACCGAAATGGCCTGACGGTATTTTTCATCAATTTCCTTCTGAGCATTCAATAATCTTTCCTTGTTGCGTTGCTCAATCAATGCATCAATTTCTTTAATCCGTTCAGCCGGTAATTTTTCTTCAGCTTTAAGCGTTTGGGCAACCTGGAACTGCATCCGGGCAGCTGTTAACTTATCTTCTTTCAGCAGTTGATTGGCTTTTTCAATTGCTTCAAGATAGGCTTTGTTTTCGGCTGAATTACTAATGGCAAGCAAACTTGCATCTGCAATTTTCTGATTGGTTTCCCTGAGCCTGTCAAACGGATATTTTTCGTTTGGTTTGATTTCTATGGCTTCGGTATACGCAGTTTTTGCGTTGTTCCAGTCTGAAGCATCAAACGATTTATCGGCCCGGGTGATGGCTCTCGAATAATCTTCTTCAAGTTTGGTTAGGCGGGCCTGAATTTCCTTAATCTGGTTTTTTGGATAAATCTCATCTGATTTAATACTGATGGCGTTCCGGTATTCCGTTAAGGCATCTGTGAGTTTCGATTCATTAAAATAACTGTCGGCAAGCTGGATGATCCGTTTGTATTCCTGATCCTGCCGGGCCATGGTTTGTAACTTGTCTTCAATTTCACGAATCAGCGGGTCGACTGCTGCACGCTGATCGGGTTTAATCTGAATGGCTTCCCTGTATTTGGCGATCGCCAAATCATATTGCTTATTCTGGTCATGATCTTTAGCTGCTGCCATAGCCAGTTCAAACTGCTTGTTCTTCACTTTTTGAACCGAATCCTGCTGCGCCTTTTGCTGAGCGATCATTTTATCCATTTCGGCCTGAGTCAGCAAATCATCAATTTTGGCGATCTGATCTTTCGGATATTGTTCATTAGCCAAAGCATTGAGTGCAGTGATGTAATGGGCCCGGGCGATGATATATTCTTTTGCTGCAAAGGCCTTGTCGGCAGCGGCAATGGCATTGGTATACTGCAGGCGGTCGGCTTTTTCCTTGGCTTCGCGCTGTGCTTTTTCCATGGCCGCCAGTTTTGCCGTTTCGTCAAGGTCAACCAGCATTTTATCAATTTCGGCAATTCGCATCGGAGGAATTGACTCAAATGGTTTCAGGTTGTAAGCTTTTTGATACGTATCGCGGGCTTCCTGAAGTTTTTCTGATTTAAATAATTCCTGGGCGTTTGCCAGCAATTGATTGTACTGGCTGTTAATTTCAGCTTCTTTTGCTTGTGAGCCAAGGATTTGTTCAATTTTAGCCAATTGATCTTTGGGGTAAACTTCATTGGGTTTTAAAGCCAGTGCCTGCTGGTATTTCCCTTTCGCACCGGCGTAATTTTTTGCTGAAAAATCGGCATTTGCATTGACCAATAAAGCTTTGTAATCTTCTTCCAGTTTTTTAAGCCTGTTTTTTTCGGCTTCCTGTTCTGCAAACTTTATTTCACTTTCTTTAATTTGCCTGATGGAATATGCATCATCTTTTTTATACGTTAATGCTTCCTTATACCGGTTTATCGATTCAGCGTAATTTTCCGAAGTAAAGGCAACATCGGCTTTGGCAATGCTCGATTTGTATTGTTGTTCAATTTGTTCCTGAATAAGTTTTTCAATTAAGGCAAGTTGATCTTCAGGATATTTTTCGTCGGGTTTAATCAGGAGAGCCTCGTTATAAACCAATTTTGCCGCTTTGTATTCCTTGTTCCCAAAGCTTTTGTCTGCCCGGGAAATCGCATTCAGGTAGGCTTCCATGGTTGCCTTTTCGGCCATTTCCTTGCTCATTTGCTCTGCCAGAAGTAAATCAATTTCTTTAATCCGCCGTGGGGGTACAGGTTCCGACGGAATTAAATTATAGGCGATCATGAATGTTTCTTTTGCCTTTTTGAGTTCTTTGTTTTTGAATTGTGTTTCGGCTAAAGTAACGGCATCATTATAATCTTTCAGCAATTTCGCTTCAGCAAGCTGACGGGCGAGCAGTTCATCAATTTTCGAAATCTGTGTTTTGGGGTACTCGGCATCGGCTTTGTACTGCAGGGCTTCCTGGTATTTTTCTTTTGCTTCCTGGTATTTCTTCGCGGTTAGTTCTTTGTTTGCTTCATCAATCGCTTTGCTGTATGCCTGCGACATTCGGGCAATCTGGGCCAGCCGGGCTTCAGTTTCGCCAAATTTCTGTTTGGCCACCGCATCTCCCGGTTTGATTGCCATAGCTGCCGAGTAGCCTGTTCTTGCTGTTTCGAAATCATTTGCAGTGAACGCTTTATCGGCGTTGGTCATGGCCAGATTGAATTCAATTTCAATGGCTTCTTCCTGTTTACGTTGCTTTTCCAGTTCAAGTCTGCGATTCTCATCCAGTGTTGCATCAATATTTTTGATTTGTGACAGCGCAAATGAATCATCCGGTCTGATTTCAAGAGCTTTCTGGTAGCTTGCCTTAGCGTTGGTGTAATCTTTATTTTCAAGTATTTTATTGGCTTGCGCAATAATCGTCTGGTATTCTTTTTCTATACGGGCCAATTCTTTGGCTATCCCATCCTGGATTGTTTCAATTTCTTTAATTCGTTTATTCGGGTATGTTTCGTCAGGTTTAATTCCTGAAGCTTCTTTGTATTTCAGGAGCGATTCGGCATAATTTGCTGTGCCAAACAACTGGTCTGCAGCTTTGATAGCAACATTGTATTCATTCAGTTTAGCAAGCGCTGCTGCTGCCTGTTGTTTTTCGGCTTCCTGAATCCGGGTGATTTCAGCAATTTTTCCGGAAGAATAATTGTCGTCTGGTTTTACTTTTAAAGCTTCGCCGTATTGTGCCAGTGCATTCGTATAGTCTTTTGAATCCAGCTTTTTGTCTGCATTTTTTACAATTGTCTGGTAACTTTCAATTCGTTTGACCTGATCTTTTGGATATGATTCAGTTTTTTTCACTTGCAGGGCTTTGTTATAAGCTGAAAGTGAAACGTCAAGCTGATTATTCTGAAAGGCCTGATCTGCCTGTGAAATTAAATCTGTATATTCTTTGTCGGTTGCAAGTTGTTTCTGTTTCGACTGAATGTCATCGATTTTCTGCTGAATGGCTTTATCTTTTGGTTTCAAGGCAAGTGCCTCAGAATAAAGTTTTACAGATTCGTCCAGATTATTAATTGAAAAAGCCTGTTCTGCCTTGGTCATCAAATCGTTAAACTGTATTTCTTTGGCTTCGGCCTGCGCAATTTCGTCGAGTTTCAACTTTGGGTAGGCTTCGGCCGATTTTAATTTTAATGCCTCCTGAAATTGCATTTTTGCCCGCTGAAAATCTCCGGAACCCAGTGCCTGATCAGCTAACTGGATGGTTTCACTATATTTTTTGTCATTCTCGATCGTTACAATTGCCTGTTCAATTTCAGCAATTTTATCTTTGGCAAGTTTACTGTCAGGTTTTAATCCGAGCGCTTTTTTAAAAGTATTTAATGCCTGAAGATTATCTTTCTGCTGAACTAAGTTGTTGGCAGCCTGAATGGTTTGGTTAAATTCGGTTTCAAGCTGGGCAGCTTTTTCCTGTTCGGCCTTTTCTATATTTATCTTGCTAATCTGATCCTGAGGATATTTTTCTTCAGGAACAATCTGATAGGCTTGCGAATAAAGAGCTACTGCCTGATCGTAATTTTTTGACTGGTAACTGGCATCGGCTTTGGCCAGTAAATCTTTGTACTCTTTCTGTTTAGCCAAAAGCGCCAGTAAATCATCAATTTCTTTAATCCTGCCGTTTGCAAAAACATCGCCTGGTTTGTAACTCAAAGCTTCTTCGTAAACAGGACGTGCTTCAAGATATGTTTTCTGATTAAAAAATCCGTTGGCCTTTTCGATAGCTGCCAGATATTTCTGTTCGAGTTCAGCCTGCTGTTTTTTTGTGTTTTCGAGTGCTTTTACCAAATCCTGAAGTTCGGCAACACGATCATTCGGATATGCTTTGTCCGGAAATATTTTTTTTGCGTCCAGGTATTTTAGTAAAGCCATCTGGAATTCGCCGCGTTGATAAAGAGCATCCGCTTCTTTAATCAGCTGATCGAAATCTTTTTGTCTGGCAGCCAATTCCTGGGCTGTTTCTTTTGAAACGGTATTTATATCTTTTTTTACCTGTCCGGCCTGGGATTTCGCATTTTCAATCTGTTCGACCAGATTCAGGTCAGGCACGTAACTTTCTTTTGCGAAATTGTCAATATCTCCGGCGTAGAAAATCTTTCCGGTTGGTTTTAAGGTGAAACTTTTATCAATTCCCTCGAATTCTTTCGAAAGCTGAACAATCATTGGAAATGGAGGAAAATCACTGTCACGTTCCCATACTTCCTGAGGTATTTGTGTGGAAACAGTGATTATTTTACTGAAATGTCCTGGATATACGAAGTTTAGATTATACTCATTAAAAAATTCAAGTTCGAATCTGAAACGACCGTTTTTGGGGATCTCTATAGGTGTTGATGCTATTCCATTTTTAGTAATTTCAATAACTCCGGTTCCGGAGCTTGCTTCTTCCGGAACAATTTTACCGGTTATTACAAAGAATTTTTTGTTTTGTGCCTGCGTGCTAAACGGAAGCATTAATAAAAGAAATAAAATAAGACACATCCCTGTCTTGAAAACCTTATGCATATGTGTTAAGTTACTATTGAAAAAAACATGGCAAAGTGTTTATTTGTTTAAACAACGCTAAATACCTCGTAAAATTAACCAAATGAATGAAATCAGGAACATTCGGATCTAAGATAATTCGTTTAGATTGCCTTAAAATGTTGAAAAATTGTTAATTAATGTAATTCCGGAGGAAGGATTCACAATTTCTTCCTGATTATGTTTTTCTGGAAGAATTCTTCTGAGATCAACCAATCAATCAGAATACCTGATAAGAATGAAATTTCGATTTGTTTTCTTTAATCTGACTGTTCTGATTCTGGTTTTCTTTTTCGACAAACTCCTGTTTCAAATCCGACTGGATTTGGGCAAAACAGTCATCTTGTGACGAATAGCCAATCTGTTGAATTTGACTGGCTGCATTTTCGTCTCCTTCATTCAGGGTTACGGTCATCAGAAAATTAGCAAAATTTCCTGACCGGTTTAAGACTTCTTCAGGAACAGTTGTATTTACCTGGATGGTTTTGGATTGGTGGTTTTTCTTCTTAAATATCAGTGTGAAATTTGAATTGTATTCCAATTCAAGCCGGAACCTTCCATTTTCAGGGATTTGCGAATTGAATGTTCTTGAGTTGTTTTTGATTATATGAAGTGAACAATTTTCAGAATTTTCAATGGCTGAATTTATTTTACCATTAATAACAAAGTATTTTCGGTTTTGGGAAAGGGAGGAAAGGTTGAAAATGATACTAAAAATGAAGACCAAAACGATCTTAATCTGACCTTTAGATGTCATTTCAATAATTTGTTAGTGATAGGATTGGTTTTTACAGCACGCAATTATAATAATTATCTGGAATATATCCCAAAAAATGTAAAAGGTTTGCCCAATAATTCAATTATTTGCCTTTTATTCCTTTCTTTAACCCTGGTTTTAAAGCTGATTGAGGGCCTTTGATTCAGGATTTGAAATTTTTAGAATTCATTCTGATTTAAAGTTTTTATTCCGTTTTTGAAATTTTATTTGTGGACGAACCAATCCATTGAATTGTTTAACAGCCTGGTATCGTTTCTGATAATTGAAAATCATGTGTCATAAACTTAAATTATTCGTGTGGAGTCTGCTGAAGGATTAAAGAGGGAAATAGGTGTCTGGGGTTTAAGTGCCAACATTATCAATCTGGTGGTTGGCGCCGGAATTTTTGTAATTCCTGCTATTGTTGCCGAAGGCCTGGGGCCATCAAGTATTTTGGCTTATCTTTTTTGCGGATTCCTGATCATGCTGATCATGCTTTGTTTTGCCGAAGTGGGCAGTAAACTGACTCAATCCGGCGGGGCATATTCGTTTATCGAAGTTGCTTTTGGTAAATATTTTGGTTTCCTGACGGTTAATTTTTTCATCATTGGCGCAACAATTATGGCCGATGCTGCTGTTGCCAATGCCCTGGCCAGTACACTGGCTTATTTTATTCCGGTTTTTAAGGATGAATTAGTTCGTGCCATATTCTTTGTCCTGATTTTTTCAGGATTGGCTTTGGTCAATATCAAAGGTGTCAAACAAGGAATTACACTGGTTATCGTTACTACCATTGCAAAATTAACTCCGTTGCTTTTACTCGTTTTTATAGGCTTTACAAAAATTACCATGTCAAACCTGGCCTGGGATTCAATGCCTTCGATGAACGACCTTGGGCAAGTTTCACTTATTTTATTTTTCGCTTTCCAGGGGGCCGAAAGCGGTTTAAATACCGGGGGAGAAGTAAAGAATCCGCAAAAAACAATTCCAAAAGGAATTCTGATCAGCATTTCATTTGTGATCTTGTTGTATGTTTTGATTCAACTGGTTGCTCAAGGTGTGCTTGGAGCTTCTCTTTCAGGATTTAAAGATGCACCCCTCGCTGAAGTGGCCAAACATGTGGTTGGACCTTTGGGCATTACTTTAATGCTTGTTGGTGCAGCTATTTCCATGTTCGGGTTTTTGAGCGGCGATGTTTTAAATATGCCGCGTGTCATATACAGTGCTGCCCGCGACAGGGTTATTTTGCCACAGAGTCTGGCGAATATCCATAAAAAGTACGCCACTCCGTATTGGTCAATTATTTTATATGCAGCGATGGGATGTCTTTTTTCCATCACCGGAGAATTCAAACAACTCGCAATCCTCTCTAGTGCATCGGTTTTGCTGATTTATTTAGGAGTGGCCCTGGCCATGATCAAATTAAGAATCGGTCACAAAGCCGAAGCCGGAACGTTCAGGGTTTGGGGCGGATACACTGTCCCGGTACTTTCTATCCTGATCATCCTTTGGGTACTGTCGAAATTGACCGGCAACGAACTGATCGGTATTGCCGGTTTTATTGGAATATTAAGCGTCGTCTATCTGGGAATGTTTTTCCTGAGAAAGAAAAAGTTGATCTGATTCTGTAATTTTGATCGAACTCGTTTCAAATTAAAAATTTTACCCCGCTATTTCGTGGCTCAAACAATGCAGGGTGCCCAATCCCCAAACCAAATCCACTGCGCTTATTCCGATTACATCACGCTCCGGAAATAAATCGGTGAGGATTCCCAGTGCTTTATAATCGTTCTTGTCGTTGAAAGTGGGCATCAGTACGCAACCGTTTGTGACCAGGAAATTCACATAACTGGCAGGCAGACGAAGATCTTCAAAGTCGAGCCGGGTAGGCATCGGCATGGTTACCACATTCAGTTTTTCACCGTTTTCAAGTCTGGCATTCCGGAGAATTTCAAGGTTTGCTTCCAGTTT
>JBASYJ010000034.1:0-18129 GCA_049277435.1 Prolixibacteraceae bacterium | reverse complement strand
ATCCTCCATAAGTTGCATATACTCTTGCAAAATTCAAAGTCTGCAAAGTGGCTACAACGCCATAAAGGGCAAGTATTAATCCACCCAGCAGTCCAAACCAGATGGGTTTACCTTCTTTAAGCCAAAGCCAAACCAGATAGCCTCCACCAATTTCACAGAAACCGGCTAGGATAAATATTGAAATAGATTTTAGTATTGCCATATTTAAAATTTCAGTGTACATGTCTGTGGTGTAAATCAGGATCATGCGGATGCTCGTGTGTTAATGGATCATGCGGATGTAGATGCGAATGCCATTTGTTCTCCGGAACTGTTTCTCCCTCATGCGAGTGGTAATGATGACCATCGGTATGTTTATGATAATGGATATGCTCCATGACTACATGTGTGTGAAGGTGTTTGTGTGAGAAAAGATTGGTTACGACAACAGCGAGAATCAAAAGTGCAATCGAAATGAGGTGAACCCATTGGAAGTGTTCGTGAACAAATAAATATGACAAAATCACTCCCCAGATTGGCGCGGTTGAAAACAAGATTTGACTGCGAGTCGCCCCGATATTTTGTGCTGAAGTGACATAAAGTACAATACTGAATCCATAAGCGAAAACTCCAACAATGATGGCCGGAACCACATTTCCTAACACCATAGTTTGACCGGCAATCAGGCAACCGATTATTAAATTGACCGAACCGGCAACTATCCCTTTGACAAAAGTTACAGATTGAGGTGAAGCCCCGTCGGTAAGGGCTGTCAGGTGGTTATCTACACCCCAGCAAATACAGGCGGCAGTAATGAGCAATCCTGAAATTATGCCGCTTGTACCTTCGCCAAATGAAACCACAATTCCGGCAAAAATGGTTAAAAGAACGCCGATCCATGTATTCCGGTCGAGTGCATCTTTAAAAACTAATACTCCTAAGATTGCAGTTGCTACCAGTTCCATATTTAGCCAAATAGAAACTGAGGCTGCATTAGCCATTTTTAAACCAGCCAATAAAAGCAAGGGCCCGGCGAATCCTCCAAAGAAAATTATGCCGATAGTTTTTGACCTGCTTCCCGGTTGAAAAAGCAATTTCAGATTGCTGTTTTTCCGGAATATGTATGGGAACATGGCTAAAGCAGCACCCAAATATAGCAAGCCAGCTAGTTGAAAAGAGTTTAACCCAGCCAATAACAACTTGCTAAAAGGGGTGGCAATGCCAAAAAGAAAGCCTGAAAGAATACCTGTTATAATAGCAACCCGCTTCATGATCTACTTTTATCCAAAATTGCTCAATTAATTGGACTTTAAAAAATTGGGCTTGCCCGAAGTTTCATCTATCCGACAAGCCCAACAATTAATTCTTTACCATTCGTATTGCATCAGAAATACCATTTCGAGGTAATAATCCTTTGCCGAAACGAGGTATCGGTCGTAAGTTTCGTACCATGACGATAGTTCGCGATAATATTCAAGCACCGAAATATTGCCGGAACTTAAGGATTTCTTCAACAAGTCCTGGCTTTGAATACCTTCAGCTATTCTTCTCCTCCTTCTAAATTTTTCAAGGCAGATAATATTGTATAAGCATTTTTCACAACCAACTTTGCCCCGTCTACCTGAATAGATTTGGCAAGCGTAACAGATGTGAATCCTTCTTGTTCAATTCCTCTTCCGACTTGACCTAACTGGAATGTATATCCAGTAGATGACTCACTTTTTTGAAGGATTAGATAATCTTTCCCCTCCCACTGAACAATTGCCTCAGTAGGAACGGCATATTGCCTGGTTGTGCCAGTCTCAATCCAGGCCTTCACGTACATTCCCGGCAATAGCCCATTTTTAGATTCTTTTTGAATGCGGCAGGCCATAGGGATTGTTCGATCCTCACTTGTTGCTTTTCCTATTAAAAACACCTGGGCAGTTCTGCTAAAATCATTCTCATTGGTTAAAGAAAACTTAACCTTTTGCCCTTCTTCAATATTTCCCATGTCCTTTTCAAAAGTATTTAATGTGAGATAAATATCGGCCGTATTGATTATTTCAAATAATACATCGTTTGGGTTCACATAATTGCCAATATTGATGTTGCTGGTCTTGATGTAGCCACTAATAGGGGCATAAAGATTGGCCGTGCGGGTAATCTTACCAACTTGTACGGTAGAAACACTTATTCCTGCCAGGGCCAACTTTTGTTCAAGCCCGTTTATCCTTGCCTGCATCACCTTGTATTCTGAAGTGACCTGCTGGAATGTTTTTATAGCATTAACATCGTCTACCCTTAATTGTTGTTGACGCTTATACTCCTCTTCCAAGTATTGCAAACGCCCTAAGCTTTCAAGATAATCCTGTTGTAGGGCAATAAATTCAGGATTCTCCAGGGTGGCCAAAATCTGCCCTTTCTTTACAGCTTGTCCGGGGAGTAATCCTGCGGTTTTAATATAGCCACCCAACGGGGCAGAAACCGTTGCCATACTTTGAGGCTCCACATCTACCATGCCACTTAGCTTAATTATGCTGCTCAGGTTTCTCATCTCAATTGTTCCTGTTTCAATGTCGGCAAGGCGATATTGATCGGTGGTAAAAGTAATTTCCTTTTCTGAAGTTGAATAAACTGCTTCTGATATTGGAGATGGGTTAATGTCCGTTTTGTTCTTTTTCGTCTGTTTATTGCCACACGCAGAAAAGAATACCAGCGCTAAAAAGACGGTCGATATTTTATTATTGAATACTAAGTTCATATTTTTTTATTTTTTAGTGAAATCATGATTTATTTTAAGCCTACCAGTGTTTCGATAGCAATGATTGATTGGTTATATTGGTAAATAGCATCCACGTAATCAGATTGGATATTGATTGCCAATGTCAGGTTTTGCAAATGTTGCATATATGAAATATCGCCACCTTTAAAACCCTTTTCAGAGTTGTCTATAATTAGTTCTGCCTCCGGTAATGCTTGATTTTGGTAATAGTCCAGGGTATTTTGAAGTTTATGATATTGTTGCATAAGCTTTTGCAATTCACCTGTTAGTGTAGTTTTTGTTAAAGCTATTTGAGTTTGGGCAATGTTCTCATTTATTTTAGCCGCTTTTATTTTAGAGCGATAACCCCCTGGAAAAATCGGGATTGCCAATCCAACCTGATAAAAAGCAAAGCGGTCGCCACCGGTGTACTGTTGCTCAACTCCATTGACATTTTGAATGCCCTTATAGGTTTGACTGCCATAACCAAGTATAATTTCAGGCAACATGCTGTTTTTTTCAACCTTGACCTGCTGTTGATTAACTTTCAGTTCCTCCTGTATATACTGAATTAGAGGGTTTCGGGTTAAAGAAATACTGTCAGCAGGTAAATCCAGTTTCTGCGGAATTAAATCCGGATCATCTGTGATAATATCGTCCTGTGTATTCAGTAAAGTCTGTAATTGCTTTTTTGCAATGGCCAAGTCGGCATTATTCTGCTCCAATTTATTTTTTATCCGCATAGATTGTGCAGAAGAAGTAACACTTTCCAATTTCGTAGATTCACCTGCCTGGTAACGTTGAAAGCTTGAGGTATTCAAATTGCTGTAAATGCTGTCCTGATGCAGCAATAAGTGTCTAATTTCCGTTACATAAACATATTGCAGGTAAGCAATTTTTACTTCGTTAACCAGTTCATTTTCTTTGATAACTTTATATTGTTCACTTCTGCTTATTCTTGCACTGGCCAGCTTGGATTGACTATTGTATAATGAAGGAAAATCCAACCGCTGTATAATGTTTAACAGATTGTCCTGTACCGTGGGATTACTTACAACTCCCTGTGAATATGAGAGGTCAGTTTTTGGAATAGTTAGTGCTGTCCGTTTCATCTCTTGTTCCATATCTATCTGATATTGTGCAATCTTAATGCTGTTATTGTTTTTTAGGGCTTCATCTATGGCTTGTTCAAGGGTCAATTTCCTAACCTGAGGCTGACCGGTTTCCTGTGCATGGACTTTGGCGGTAAACATTAAAGATGCACCCATGAAAATAAGGCCCGCCATTACAGCAGTTGATTTTGGCTTCAACTTTACTTTTATTTTTGAGTTAGTAAAATAAATATATAAAACCGGCAGTACTATGAGTGTTAGCAAAGTAGCAGTTATCAGACCTCCTATCACAACAGTGGCCAAAGGCCTTTGAACTTCGGCACCTGCTGTTGTTGAAATGGCCATTGGTAAAAAGCCAAAGGAAGCTACCATTGCAGTCATTAACACTGGTCTTAATCTCACATGGGTTCCTTTTAACACTCTCTCATAAATATCATCAACGCCTTCTTTGGCAAGCCTGTTAAATTCAGCTATGAGTACAATTCCATTCAACACGGCAACACCAAATAAAGCAATGAAACCAACTCCTGCAGAAATACTAAAAGGCATCCCTCTTATTAAAAGCGCGAACACTCCTCCAATAGCCGATAGTGGAATAGCGGAAAAAATAAGCAAGCTTTGTTTAATAGAACCAAAGGCGAAATACAGTAGGAGCAGAATTAACAATAAGGCTACCGGGACAGCTATTGCCAGTCTTTGATTAGCCTCTTTCAGGTTCTGGAACTGTCCGCCATAAGTTACGTAGTACCCCGCGGGCATTTTGACTTTTGAGCCTATAATCTGTTGTATATCGTCAACAATACTTTGGACATCCCTGTTACGTATATTAAAGCCAATTATAATTCTTCTTTTAGCATTATCGCGTTGGATTTGCACAGGACCGGGCTTTAAAGAGATATTAGCCACCTCATTCAAAGGGATTTGTTGGCCGGAAGAGGTATTTACATAAAGATTCTGCACATCGGTTATGTCCGTACGGTAGTCTTTAGCGAGGCGTACTACTAGGTCAAAACGCTTTTCGCCCTCGTACACCAGACCTGCGGATTGACCTGCAAAGGCTGTTTTTATAGCATTATTGATATCCTCCACATTCATTCCATATTCTGCTATTTTATCTCGGTCAAGCTTAATTTGTATTTGAGGCAGGCCAGTAACTTCCTCCACATACAAATCTTCAACTCCTTCAACCGATTTGATTTTACTACTAACGTCGCTAGCTAAATCAGATAAAATATCCAGGTCTTCCCCGTATATTTTAAGAACAACATCTTGTTTCGCACCAGTTAACAATTCATTGAATCGCATCTGTATAGGTTGTTGAAAACTAAAGGTCGCGTTGGGGATTACAGAAAGTGAACGTTGCATTTTCTCTATCAATTCCTCTCTGGATTCAGCGCTGGTCCATTCACCCTTTGGTTTTAGGACGACCATCATGTCTCCTGCTTCAATAGGCATTGGATCCGTAGGAATTTCACCAGAGCCAATTTTATTTACGACCTGATTTACTTCAGGGTAATCCTTCAAGAGTATGGTTTGTGCTTTTTGTGAAACGTCAATCATTTGCTGGATTGAACTTCCAACAGGAACCCTTGTTTCAACTGCAAAATCACCCTCGTCCAATTGCGGGATAAATTCACCGCCCATTCGGGAAAAGGTGATTAGAGTAATTACAAACAAACCAACAGCGATGCCTATCACCAATAATTTTCTGTGAATTGCGGCTTCAATAGTGGGCCTGTAAATTCGTTGAAAAAAATCCATCATCCGATCCGAAAAATTTCGCTTGTGTTCAGTTTTACGACTCAATGCAAGTGCTGACATCATTGGCACATAAGTGAGCGACAACAGGAAAGCTCCCAAAATAGCAAAAGACACAGTTTGAGCCATCGGCTTAAACATTTTACCTTCAACTCCTATTAGTGCCCAAAGTGGTAAGTAAACAATCAGGATAATAATTTGTCCGAATGCAGCAGAACTCATCATTTTACCAGCTGATTTCCGGACTTCAGAATCCATATCAGCGGACGATAATTTAGCAATTCCCTGATGATGCGTTTTACTCATTGATATTCGATGCAAAACTGATTCAACTATAATTACTGCCCCGTCAATGATTAACCCAAAATCAATAGCACCTAAACTCATGAGGTTGCCAGACACTCCGAAAAGATTCATCATAGAAACCGCAAACAGCATGGATAATGGAATAACTGAAGCTACCACCAAACCTCCACGAAGGTTTCCAAGAAATAAAATAAGAACGAAAATTACAATTAAAGCCCCTTCTGCTAAATTTTTGATCACCGTGTAGATTGCACTATCAACTAATTTTTTGCGATCAAGGTACGGTTCAATAGTGACTCCTTCGGGCAAGGTCTTTTTAATTTGTTCAATCTTATCTTTTACATTCGTAATTACCTCGGATGAATTTGCTCCTTTTAACATCATTACAATTCCAGTTACCACTTCCCCCTCTCCATTTCGTGTGGCTGCCCCATACCGGACCCCATGACCAAACTGCACTATAGCCACATCCCTGATTAGAATAGGGGTGCCATTTTTACCGGGTTTAACAACTATTTTCCCAAGTTCATCAATATTAGTTATCAAACCTTCACTTCGGATGAAATAGGAGTAAGGACCCTTATCAATATAAGCGCCTCCTGTATTTTGATTATTTTTCTCCAGTGCCATGAAAATATCTGCGATGGAAATACCTATGCTTCTAAGCTTATCTGGATCAATAGCAATTTCGTATTGCTTTACATATCCTCCAAAACCACTTATTTCTGCCACCCCCGGGGTACCTAATAGTTGTCTCTTAATGATCCAGTCTTGTATCGTCCGTAGTTCAGTTGCATCGTACTTATCCTCAAATCCTGGTTTGGCATGAACCAAATACTGGTAAATTTCACCTAAACCTGTAGTTACGGGTGCCATTTCAGGTTTCCCTATACCATCCGGAATTTCTTTTGCAGCCAAGGAAAGCCTTTCCTGTACTTGTTGCCTTGCCCAATAAAGATCCGTCCGTTCCTCAAAAACGATGGTAACTATGGATAGGCCAAAACGGGAAAAAGACCGCATATCCTTAATTCCCGGAATGCTGACCATTGTTTGTTCAACAGGAAAGGTGACCAATTGCTCAACCTCCTGAGCAGCCAAAGTTGGAGATACTGTAATGATCATTACCTGGTTGTCCGTAATATCAGGTACAGCATCAATAGGAAGTTTTGTCAAAGAATAAGCGCCCCAGCCTATCAGTGCGAGGGTAAACAATCCGATAATTAACTTATTATTTATCGAAAAATGAATAATTTTATCTAGCATAACTATAAGGTTGTATCATTAAAATTTATATTGAAAACTCCAAAAGTGAAAGGGGTAAACAGAGCAGCACGGCAATCGTGTAGAAAAATAATTGCTTCATAAATTAATGATTTATATGAAAATAAGCCCACTTAAAATGGGAGTAATTAAACGAAAAAAAAATCTTTGGGATAATTCAGGCAATAGAAGGGCTACCCCGCATGGCGTTGGGGGAAACGATAAATGGAAGGGAATTTTCGGGAACGGTAAAGTCAGTACGAAATGTACTTTCCGGAGGTTCTGCATCTGAGATGCGCAATAAATGATCGGGGATTAAAAAACAGAAAAGGGAAGTAATTCCTTTTTCTAAATTGGTGCTTACCCGAACAAGATCAAAACCTTCGGAAGCTGACACATGATGATGGGCAGGAAAAGGAAAGTGATTGGTATTCCCGGGTTCAGAATTATTGTCCTGATTGCTGTTATGTTGTTGATGAGAAAAGAGTTCAATATCAACCTCCATATCATGATGATGGTGCGGTATCATCTCATGGACGACCACCATCAGGAATGAAACGATTAATGATATGGCCATTATATTTTTTCTCATCAGGTACAAAAGTATAAAAAAAACAATTGATTTTTTTCAGTAGTAAATAAGGCAAAAGTAATACCTTTTGACATATCCACACAAATCTTATAAAACATAACAATATTATTATCGGGAAACTGACACGTCTGTCGAAGCATTTTGTGTCAATCTCAAGATTTGCTATTACCAATTATCAGTTTCTCACCAATGACAGTTTGGTATTGCCAAACAATCTTGCAGAATTAAGAATGAATGCTAATTCAGATGTTACATGAATCAATGCTGCTGCTAGTGGTGAGAGGTAACCAAACATTGCCAATCCTACTCCGATTGAATCTACGATAACTGTTCCCCAGAAATTAAACATGATAACATTCAGAACTTGTTTACTGATGCGCAATGCTTCTACAATTTTCAAAAGGTTATTTGTTGTGAGTGCCATATCTGCGCTTTCCAATGCTATTTCTGTTCCTCCTCCCATTGCAATGCCTACGGATGCTTCCACTAATGCAGGCGCATCATTTATTCCATCACCTATCATTGCAACTTTCTTTCCTAATGAGTTTAGTTCTTTAATCTTTTCTAATTTCTGAT
The DNA here is from genome assembly GCA_049277435.1 of Prolixibacteraceae bacterium. Lineage (GTDB taxonomy): Bacteria > Bacteroidota > Bacteroidia > Bacteroidales > Prolixibacteraceae > Aquipluma. The sequence goes on along the minus strand of JBASYJ010000034.1, from coordinate 9,803 downwards.
GTGGAAGCATTTCTCCTATCACTTCGTCCACCTGAAGTTTTTCTCCTATTGTCTTTGCTGTTGCATTGGCATCTCCCGAAAGGAGAATTACTCTGCAACCAAATGTCTTTATTTCCTTTACTGCCTGTATTGCTTCATTTCTCAACTTATCTGCAATGCTTACTGCTCCTACAATTTTATTTGAACTGCTAATGAGTATGGTTGTTTCTCCTTTGTCTTTTCTTTCGTTCACATGATTTGCTACCTCGATGTCAATAGTAATAGATTTCTGTTTCATGAGGGCTTGATTGCCGACTAAAATTTCATTCTGATTTGTTTGTTTGCAAACCATTCCAAGTCCGGGTGAATAATTTATTTCTGTATAAGATTCATATTGCAGCTTTTGTTCTTTTGCTTTTCGCATGATGGCTTCTGCAAGCGGATGTTCGGAATGTTGTTCAGCACAAGCGGCTAATTGGAGCACTTCATCTTTACTGACACCATTAAAATTTTTTATTTCCATTACTTCGGGATTACCGAAGGTTAGCGTTCCTGTTTTATCAAAAACAATAGTGTCAACTTTACTAAGTTGTTCAAGATAGATTCCACCTTTAACAATGATGCCTTCTTTAGCAGTTCTTCCGATGCCTGCCAAAACTGCTAGTGGTGTACCAGCTGCCACTCCGCAAGCACCTGCAACAATCAATGCAGCAATTGCTGAAACAACATCGTGTGTAATTAAATAAGTGAGGATGGCTCCGCCACCTGCAAGATATACAAGGCGACCAGCAAGTTTATCAGCTACTCTTTGAATAGGTGCTTTTGATTTTTCTGCCTGTTCAATGATGTCAATTATTTTACCGAACATGGTATCTCTACCGATGCGGCTTGCTTTTACTTCTAATACACCATTCTGATTAATAGTGCCTGCAAAAACTTTACTTGCTTCTGTTTTTTCTACGGGCAATGATTCGCCTGTAATTGAAGATTCATCAACAAAAGAATTTCCTTTCAGAACCTGACCGTCAACAGGAATTTTTGTACCCGGTTTGACGATGATAATTTCATCGGGAGCAAGTTCTGCGATTTGAATATCCACTTCCTTATCCCCACGCCTGATGGTTGCCTGATTTGGAAGAAGCTCAATTAATTTTTCTATTACTCTGCGACCTCGTGAAACGGTAAGATGCTCAAGAAGCTCGGCAAACTGAACGAAGAAAGTAATGATTGCACCTGTAAAATATTGTTGTATGAATAAAGTAGCAATGACAGCGATTGACATAGAAAGTTCCATCGTCATGCGCTTGCTTCTGATATTATCAAACGCTTCTTTATACATTGGGTAGCCGCCAATAATAGTTATTGTGAGTGCAATAAAATCAAATGATGCAATGCTTTTCCATACACCAAGCCAGCTTAACACCAATGCCACTGCCATAATAGCAAGCCGTATTAACTCAAATTTAATATTGTGCGTGGCTTCATGCTCGTCATCGTTGATATTGTTATTAACAGTTGCTTTAATGGTATTTTTTTGTTCACTCATTTTATTTATTTTGCTAAAAAGTTAATTTTATGATTCGTCAGTTTATAACTGCACGAAAATTTGATATAGGTACAAAGTTATTTTCTTGCCACGTATTTAGTTAGTATCAATTATTCTGATGCTGGTACTTTTTATAAATCATTTCCCTAAAAACAGAAGGAGTTGTATTAACCGTTTTCTTAAAAAAGCGAGTAAAATAGGAAGGGTCTTCAAAACCCAGATTAAAGGCTATCTGACTAATATCTAATGCAGAGTGGTAGAGTAACCGCTTTGCTTCGAGCATAACTCTCTGTGAAATAACTTCACCAGCACTTTTACCCAATATCTGTTTTGTAAGCATGTTTAGGTAGTTTGCCGATATATTTAATTCTCCAGCATAAAAAATTACGCTTTTTTGTGCGAGATAATGCTTATTCACAAGTCTCATAAATTCTCGAAGTTTAATTTCTTTCTGATTAAAGATGTCGGGTTTGTTGGTTTTATTTACCAATCGACCAATTAAACCCGATAAGACAACCAAATGGCCTCTGATAATTTTGAGTGAATAATTATCGTTCTGATTAGCTTCTTTTTCCAGTTTCAGAAATACTTCCAATATTTCTTCAGTTTGCTTGTTATCAAGGTCTATATAGTTTCTTTTGAACAATGACATGGACGAAAGAAAGTCATTACTTGAAAGAATGTCATAATGCAAAACGCTTTCGGAAAACTGCACCAGTGAAATGTTTGTATCGGAATCGAGTTTCCAGAAATGTACTTGCGAAGGATTAATTATAAAAAGCCGGTTTGGTAAAACTTCAATTTCTTCAAAATCGACTACATGAATGCCACTACCATTGCGAATAAGACATATCATATAAAAACTATGCTTATGCGGAAAATTACTTTCCAATTGGCTGTCGTTTTTAAATACAGCATTCTTCACGATGATGTCTTTCCCTTCAGAAAGATTTGTATGGCCTATATGTAATTCGGGAATTTTCATTTCAAATTATAAGGATGGTATTTGATATATCTAAACCACGTATAAAATATTTTTTCTGTTTAAATTGTTAAAAAACAGCTTAGTATATAGGCTTAACCATTGCTCCTGCTTATATTTATTGCTCTTTTGATTCCAATTAATAGCTTTTTAATTATTTCTTCAACACTGAAAGAATGGTTTCGTTCAGTTCAAAGCGGTTTGTTTGATTGTTCATTGTTTGAAGCATTGTATCATCAGTGAATTTAGTGCAGACGGCAAAATGTAATATTGGCTCGGTAAGAACATATTTGCGCACGCTTGCAAGTGTTAGCGTGTGAACAGCTTTGTTGCTTGCCAAACTAAAATAGTAGTAGGTTATTGGAACTTCCTTTGACCTGCGGTGTGGCCCTGATGTACTATAAACTGACTTTGTGGTTTTATAAGTGTAAATATATAAGCTAGAAGTATCGGCAACAAAACATGGAGTACGGTTGATAAAGCGGTAGTTTTCTCCATTGCTCAGGCGGATAGCAAAAATACTGTCTTTGTAAAACTTGCTTTCCTCATCCTGTTCGATACTTATAATTTCCGGCGAAATGAAAAACTGTTTGAGTTTTATTTTGTCACCTTCGTGTTGTTTATCTGTAGGGCGGGTCAATTTGCCATGCTTAAAATCAGCTAAAGTCAGATATAGCCCTTCTACATCATCATTGTTTAGTAGTTTTTCGCGTTGTGCAAGGATTTGCAAATTCGCCAAAAGTAAGGCTGTTAAAGCTAAGAGTTTTATATGTGTTTTCATTGCTTCAATTATCAGAAGTTAAATCCATCTGCCCACTTTTTTACAATACTCAACATAGACTTTGCCGTGCCTTTTTGCCAAATATTCTTCTTCAAGGCGAATCTGTATCTGAAATATCCAGGTTGAAGCTACCAATACAAGCAAAGAAATTGCGTTTGGAAGAATAAGGAATATCCCAGCAAGGGTAATAAGCATATCTAAGAATACCGGATTACGGGAAACGGAAAACAGTCCCTTGGTCTTTAGTTCAGTTTTTGTGGAAAGGTCAATGCCTACTCGCCATGAATTGCTCATTTGTACCTGCGCTATTACAATCCAGATCAATGCAAGGTGAATTAGTATAAATCCTGTGTATTTAAGAATTGGTGTTTCGAGCCATTTAACAGGTATAAGATACTGGTATACATGAGGGAAAAGATTAACCAATACGATGAAAAATACAAGAAAGTTAATTAAGGTGAGTACTTTTCTTATATAATCCTGCAATGAATCGGTATTATTGAATACATAAGCATTGATACCTGTTTTGCGCTTTACTCTCACTGTAGGTACGACGAATACAATTAGAAAGTAAACCACTAAGAATGAAAGAATATATATTTTTTCGGGCATAGTTATAAGTTTTTAATATTTAAGATACACTTCGGGGTGCATACATGATTATGGCCATTCCGAAAAGAGCGATTGAACCACCGATCACATCAAATCTATCGGGAACAAAACCATCGACTTTCCAGCCCCAAAGAATGGCCAGCACAATGAAAATACCGCCGTAGGCGGCGTAAACCCGTCCGAAATTTGCCGATTGCCAGGTAGCAACCACACCATAGAGTCCCAAAACAATCAGGCCTATTACACCTGTCCACAAGGGTTTGTCTTCTTTGAGCCAAATCCAAACCAGATAACCGCCGCCAATTTCGCAAAGGCCAGCCAGAATGAATATTGCTATTGATTTTACTACCGACATATTCTTGATTTTTTGTTTTAAATTATTTGTTAATCTATTTTTTCAATATCCTGATTGCATTGAAAACAGCGATCAAAGCCACTCCCATATCGCCAAATACTGCTTCCCACATGGTAGCGACACCAAATACACCGAGAACTATAAAAATCAGCTTAACGCCCATAGCAAAATAGATATTCTGCCATACAATGTTTCTTGTTGTTTTAGCAACGTCAATGGCCAGGGCAACTTTCGAAGGAGAATCGGTCATCAGCACCACATCGGCCGTTTCTATAGCAGCATCGGAGCCAAGAGCTCCCATTGCTATTCCAATATCTGCGCGGGCAATTACCGGAGCATCATTGATACCATCGCCAACAAAAGCTACTTTTCCCCCTTTGCTTTCATGAATTAAGGTTTCGATATGTTTTACCTTATCTTCGGGCAATAGTTCATAAAAGTATTTGTCGATACCTAATTTTTTGGCAAAGGCTGCGGCTGCAAACTGGTTATCACCGGTAAGCATTACCGTTTGAATATTCTTCGCTTTTAGTTTTTCTATTGCTTCAATTGCATCATCTTTCAGGGTGTCCGAAATAATTATATATCCTGCATAAACCGTATCAATGGCTACATGAACAACAGTTCCTTCTACGCTACAAACCGGGTGGACAATGTTTTCTTTATGCAATAGCTTATCATTACCTGCAAGCACGGTTTTTCCGTCAATTACGGCTTTAATGCCATGGCCGGAAATTTCTTCAACTTGCTTAATTCTTTTGCTTTCGATGTCTTTTCCAAAGGCATCTGAAATTGATTTTGCCACCGGATGGTTTGAATTGGTTTCTGCATAAGCAGCATATTCTAATATTTGCTCTTTAGTAAAACCATTGGAGGTAACTACCTCCGAAACTTTAAACTCGCCCTTGGTGAGTGTGCCTGTTTTATCAAATACCACGGTTTTTACCTGTGTTAAAGCATCCAGAAAGTTTGAGCCTTTCACCAGTATCCCTTTTCTTGAAGCGCTGCCGATGCCGCCGAAATATCCTAACGGAATACTAATAACCAATGCACAGGGGCAGGAAATTACCAATACAACCAATGCCCTGTATATCCATTCGCTGAATGTTTGTCCGCTAAATAACAGGGGCGGTAAAATGGCCAACAACAATGCGCCGATAACAACTATTGGCGTGTAGTATTTTGCAAAAGTGGTTATGAATTTCTCGGTTTCCGCTTTTTTAGAGGAGGCGTTTTCGACCAGTTCAAGAATTTTCGAAACGGAAGATTCGCTGAATATTTTGGTAACCTTGATTGTCAGCACTCCGGTTTGATTAATAGTGCCCGACAAAACCATATCATTCCTTTTCATTTTTCTTGGCACACTTTCGCCGGTAAGCGCCGATGTGTCAACAAACGAATCCCCATCAATTACTTCTCCATCAAGAGGGATTTTCTCCCCTGCTTTTACAATAATCGTATCGCCAACCCGAATACTTTCCGGTGAAACCTTGGTTGATTCCCCGCCGACGAACAGATTTGCATATTCCGGCTTTATTTCGAGCAATGCTTTGATTGATTTTCGGGAGCGGTTAACTGCAATATCCTGAAATAATTCGCCAACCACATAAAATAGCATTACCGCCACTGCTTCGGGCATTTGGTCTATTGCAAAAGCCCCAAGCGTGGCAATAGCCATTAAAAACTGTTCGTCAAAGAATTGCCCCCTGACGATATTTTTCACTGCCGATGAAATAACTTTCCAGCCTACAATCAGATAACCTGTACCGAACACTAAAAATTCAGCAATATGAAAAGGTGTATTGTGGATTTCTTTTTCGAATACCATGCCGGTAACCAACAGAAGAAGCCCGAAAATTGCTTTAATTATAGTCCATTTATTTTCCGCGAGTTCGCTTGTTGAAACTACTGTTTTCTCTTTATCATTGTCTTCTACATCTACTTCCGGTTCTATCTCTTTTATGCAGGCCTTAACCTTTTCAAGATTATCTGTATCAATTGTCATGGTGGAATTTGCAAAATTCACATTTACAAATTTTACTTCACCCAGCTTTGTCAGGTTGGCTTCAATCTTTGAAGCACAACTGGCGCAGTCGAGATTTTTTAACGTGTATTTTTTCATGTTCCCCGATTTATTTATTGTAGTAATTGTCTCCAACTTAAATTTTCATTTATGCCATATATTTTAAAATAGGGGATTAGAATTATGTTTCGGGCAAACAACTAAAACCAAAAAAGTTCCATGTAGAAATGAAATCCTAAATCCCCTATTGTTTAGATTATAATTTTATTCATTTTCCTATAAGCTTTTACGGCTTGGTTATTATATTCCCTTTAATTGTAATGGTTACCAGTGAGTTTTTAGCATTGGAGCTCACCGTAATAGTTTTAGAAAAAGCGCCTAATCTTTTTGTATCATATTTAACTTTGATAACGCCTGTTTTTTCTGGGGGGATAGGCTCTTTAGGCCATTCTGGAACAGTGCAACCACAGGATGTTTTCACATCATTTAAAATTAAAGGTCCTTTTCCTTTATTAGTAAACTTAAACTCGCAATTTCCATCGCTTCCTTGTATAATTGTTCCGTAATCATGCACGGTTTTCTCAAATACGATAGAATCATTTTTTATATTGGAGATATTTTGGGCTAATAACCCAAAAAAAAGGAAATTCAGAAGAGAAAAGAGAAATATTGTCTTTTTCATGTAATCAATTTTTATTAATTATTTTGCAATTAAATTGTTAGCTAAGGGGTATTTAAAACCCTGCATCAGATAAACAAATCAAACCCTAATTTGTGCATGAATAAGAAATAGTGTACAATTTTAAATACCCCCAGTTTGAAGTTATGTTTTACTATTGAATTCTATTTGCAACTTTTTATTTGCCATCCAATATCACCGGCGATTTTCCGTCGGTAATGATAATTTTAGCATTTGGCGACCGAACTAAATCCCGGGTTATCTCCAGCGCTTTGAATTGAATCAACTTGTCGGTTAGAGAAGAATTCAGCATGTCTTGTGATTTCTTGATGCCTTCTGATTCTATAACCAGACGTTCAGATTCTTTCTTTTGCTTCTCAACGATAAAATCAAGCGCAATACGCTGTTTCGAAACTTCCAGTTCGGCTTCCTTTTTCTCTTTTTCAATTTGATAATCGAGGTTTTTTCTTTGTATTTCCAAATCTATTTCAGTCTTTTTAGAAACTTGTTCGGCTGTTAATTTTGACTGGATTGATTTGGTTACTTCGTCTGGCAGGTCAATGTCTTTCATAAGAACTAAATCCACAAAGAAACCATACTGGCCAATAGTGGTAATGAGTTTTTCTTTAATGGAATTTTCTATTTCTACCCGCTGGGTAATAAGTTCGATTGCTTTGTGGTTAAGCCCCTCCTGACGCAAGGCTGTAATTAGATTGTTAATGATAAGGGTATTCTGGTAATAGCCATCGAACCTCTTATAAATGCTTTGTACCGAATCCGGTATTAAATGATAAAGCAGGGTAATTTCAGAAGTGACTTCTATTCCTTCGATGCTATGAAAACCAAGTTTCTTGGAATATTCCGTTACACGGGTATCAAAACGCTCTATTCTGGTTCCAAAAATGCCTCGTGCATGCGCGCCGGGCATCAGGATACCGGGTTGTATTTTTCCATATTTCACCTTTAATGCTACTTCGCCCGGGCGGATAATGGCACAACTACTTAACAGGGCAGCTACTGCCACTATCAAATAAATGAATTTTAAATTTTTCATAATCATAATTTTGAATTTATAAAAGGAAAATCTGTAATTCTTCATGATTTTTTTAAATCTAAATATTTCACTGTTTCACTGGTTGAAAGAGGTTTGGTTACGTTTCCTGTACGCAAGAAGAAAACAGTTTGATTATTTTCCTCAAAGTAAACAGGCCGTTTAGAGGGAATAATCGATAAGGAACAGATTTCCTTATCCCTGATTCTATGAAATGACACGTGTATTTTACTGCAAATATCTTTTCCAAATTCGTTTGATACGATTAGCATTAACCGTTGTTCAAAGCCATCTTTAGATTCCTTTTTTAAGGACCAATAATCGTTATCAAGGCCTAAAATTCCACCGTCGTTATCAACTCCAATAATTAAAGTACCTCCATTACTGTTTAAAAATCCGGCAATTGATTTTAATATGACATCCTCCAGATTTTTATCTGTTTTTATCTGGCGATAGTCATGCCTAAGTGATGATTTGAATTCTACTTTAGCATTTTCACCTTTTTCGATTAGTGTTAAAACATCCGAGGTAGTAAGCTCCTTTTTTGGTCTTCTTTTCTTATACCGATAAAGGATTGTACCTGCAACCACACCAAATACAGAAATAGCCACATTCAGGAGTAGAATATCAATATCCCTTGGTGGTAAGAGTACTTTGTAAATGCCGGATAAATTTTGTTGGAGCGAAATTTGATGATCAGAGAACTCGTATTGGTAAACTGCCAACAAGAGTGGTGAGACAATAAGAAGAAATAGTCCTCCTCCTGCTACTTGCCAAATAAATATATTATTGAAATATCGTTTCATGATGAAAATATTATTTGATAAAAAAGGTAGAAACTGGTGGGGATTTTATATTCCCCACCAGTCCTAATTAAACCATTAAACACTGGCAACGCGGCAATAGGGACACCACTTTCCCTGCTTAATATTGTCGGGTGTTGATTGAAACTGGTGTCCGTTCCGGCATTGCCAAAGCATTTTTGTTTTACAATTCCCATACATAGCAGAGAGGCATTTTCCCTCATTCTCTTTAGCTAATATATGCATGGCATCCATCCCAAAAGCTTGGTTGCCCGCACAAACAGGGCACCAACTATTCCTGACTTTAATGCTAAAAGGTGTTGCAAGCCACTGATGCCCACAACTGCATTGCCAGAGAAGTTTCACTTTGCTATTGGTGTAAGCAGGTGATAAACATTTCCCTCCTTTGGCTTTTGCTAACCTTTGCATTTCGAGAATACTCTCCATGATATTTAATCTATATCACCTGGTATAATTGATTCACCTGTTTTAACTTTAATTGCGTTATTCACATTTGAAACGTATATAATCCCATCGCCCGGATTTCCTGTACGTCCTTGTTCCGATATGATGGCGACTATTTTATCCACATCGTTTTTATTGCATACAATTTCAATTTTGGCCACCTTGCTGTCGGTGATTGAGAACTGTGTTGAAACAGAGGGGTCAGCGTTTTCAAGGTTTCCGGTCCCTTCTGCCATTAAAACCGTCAGATTCGGGAAACCGGCTTCGATTAAATGATGACAAATATCATTTACCTTAAATGGCTTTACAAATGCTTTTATTTCTTTCATTATATTTGTTTTTTATGTTAGAAAATTTGACTATTGATATTCTCCTTATTTACTATTCTTCACCTGTTTCACTTTTTTTCATTTCCGACAGCAGGTAATAGGCATTGTTCTTGGCCACCAACGTACCTTTTTTCAAAGGCGAAAGCAGTTTTATCTCTACAAGACCATCTTCCTGTTGTCCGGTGACAACTTCCAAAG
>JBASYJ010000033.1:0-1932 GCA_049277435.1 Prolixibacteraceae bacterium | reverse complement strand
ACCTTAGTAGAGAAAATGGATAGAACAGATCCCAACCTTATTTACCTTATTTTGAGATTTAACCTCGATTACGAGGATAATTTCAAATAACAAATACCTCACTTTTTTTGATTTCACCTTAGTAGAGAAAATGGATCGATCAGATTCCAACCTTATTTACCCTATTATAAGATTTAACCTCAGTTACGAGGATAATTTCCAACAACCAAAACCTTATTTTTTAGTTTTCACCTTAGTAGAGAAAATGGATAGAACAGATCCCAACCTTATTTACCTTATTTTGAGATTTAACCTCGATTACGAGGATAATTTCAAATAACAAATACCTCACTTTTTTTTGATTTCACCTTAGTAGAGAAAAATGGATCGATCAGATCCCAACCTTATTTACCTTATTTTGAGATTTAACCTCGATTACGAAGATAATTTCCAATAACAAATACCTTATTTTAGTTTTCACCTTAGCAGGTAAGATTAATCAGCCCGAAATAAAAACCTTATATCCCTTATTCCTTCATCAGTTTACCAAACCAGTAACCGGGAGTCTTCGGTAAGCGAATCTTCATTTTTCTGAGGCAGCATAAAAAATACGGTAGTTCCCTTATTGGGCGCACTTTCTATCCAGATTTTGCCATTACTTCTCTCAATAAAATCCTTGCACAGTTTTAAGCCCAGGCCGTTACCGATTTCATTGTTCAAACCCATGGTGCTGAAAAAGACATCGGGATTCAGAATCCGCGTAACAATATCCGGCGACATACCCAAACCGGTATCCGACACGGCCAGTTTAACGAAACCCGGTTCGATCCACGATTCAAACGAAATGACACCACCCGCAGGAGTGTATTTATAGGCATTGGAGAATATATTCCGGATGATTGTTTTCAGCATAGTCGGATCAGCAAAGACTACATGGTCCGAATTTATCCTGATGTTTAACTGAATCTTCTTTGACTGTATTCCGACCTGATAAAGATTAACCAAACTTACAACCGCTTCGTTCAGATTAATATTTTCAGGCTCGTTTTTTAGTTTACCGCTTTCGGTTATGGCCCAGTCATTCAAATTTTCGAGCGCCGAAAAACTTTTATCCAGATTAGCCAGCAAATCAAGAATGGTTCTTTTATATTGTTTGTCCCTGGTCGGATCAATAATGCCTTTCGACATAAATTCAAAAATCATTTTAACATCGATCACCCCATTGCGTAAATCATTTCCAAAAACCGAAAACAATCTGTTTTGCACTTTCCGTATTTCCTGAAGAATAGTGGTAGTTTCAAGCAATTGAACCGGGGTACGTTTGGATTCGATGTGCTTTTTTAGCCTGAAAAGCAGTTCTTCTTTCCGGAATGGTTTTGAAATCAAATCGACGCCACCAGCTTCGAAAGCCTGAATAATAAAATCTATTTCGCTGGCAGCTGTAATAAAAATAACGGAGGTGTTATTAAATGCAGGATCTTGTTTTAGTGTCCGGCAGACTTCGAAACCGCTGATATCGGGCATCACCACATCCAGTAAAATCAGATGCGGCAAATATTTCCTGGCCATATTGAGGGCGGCTTCACCACATTCGGCAAAATGAACATCATATTCCTGAAAATTAAACAGGCCTTTCATGACCATTAAATTCAGGTGATTGTCATCAACTGTCAGAATGCGTAATTTTTCAGATTTTAAATGGCTCATAGTCTTTATTCCTGAATATTGAAAATCGTAACCCTCTAAACATTAGCAATGACCTCAACATGTATGCATAACAGGAGAAACGTATATCTTATTGAAGCGTTTCATTTTTACTGTCTTTCCTGTTTATTTTTTCTGAAGGGTGGAGTTTAAATCGAAACCGGCAATTGAAAACCATGTTTTTTTCAAATAAATATCATTGAGGGACTTCCTGAAATAAAAGCAGGGGAAAGGTTTTCTGTAGCAGGA